>CAVGSO010000004.1:0-56766 GCA_963631875.1 Firmicutes bacterium CAG:341
ACAACGGTCACTGTCTCGACGTTGTTACTCTTCAGTTTCGCAGTCACCGTCGGAGCCACGGTCACGGTCGTTGCGGTGGCGTTGGTCACGTCGCTGGTCGCGTCGATCGTTACGCTCTCTGCGGTCGTGTCAACGGCATTCACCTTTACATCCACAACACCGTCCTTGACCTCTGTGACGACGTCATTTTCGAAGTCCTCGACCAGCTTGTAGTTGCAAACCGTGCAGGTTTTTTCTTTCTGGCCTTTCTCGGTCTTCGTGGCCTCCTTGGTCACAGTGGTCTCGCCCCAAGTGTGCGCGGCCTCATTGACCTTTCCTTTGCACACGGAGCAGGTATTCCAGTGCGAGGCAGCGTCCGTGTTATAAGTTCCGGCTTCATAGGTGTGAGGCTTCATCTCAACGGTCTGCTGCGCGATCAGGACTTCACCGCAGACAGAGCAGTGCTTGCCGGCGGTCTTACCGGTCGCGGTGCAGGTGGCCTCCACAGCGGGGTCTTCGACGACATCTTTGTGGCTTGCCACGATGACAAGGTTGGTGTCCTTGGCCACCGTGTAGGTACCGCTCTCGGTCTTGGAAGACTCCACCATCTGGCCGCACAAATTGCAGGTGTAAGATTCCTTATAGCCGTCCACCGTGCAGGTCGCGGCCTTACCCTCATGCTTGGTCACTTCCGTGTGGCTGCATTTTGCCCCGCAGACAGTGCAATACTTATTTTCTTTGTTCTCGCTGTTCCACGTGTGCGCGGCCTTGGTCGTGCTGTCGGTCGCGTCGCAGCGGGCGCACACCTTCCAGTGGTTGATCTCGTCACTCGCCCATCCGCCGTGCGTAAAGTCATGGCCGGACGCGGCAAGCACTTTGGTTTCTGTTTTATTGCAAGTCGCGCAAACGCTCACTGCTTTGCCGTCTTTTGTGCAGGTAGGTTCAGTCGATTGTGTACTGCTTGGCGTGTAATCATGGCTTGTCTTCACCACATAGCCATCCTCGGTCGTACCATTGCAGACATCGCCGACAACATAGCCGCTCTCGTCACCTGAGAAGAGGCCTGATGCGATTTTGAGCGTGCTCTTGGCATAAACCGTTTCCTTTCCGCTCTTAAGGATCGCGACTTTACCCACGAATGTACCGCCGTCGATGGTTACATTAATCCCTTCGGCATAGTCGTTATCCTCGACAATGGCAAGTGCGTAGCCCTCGGTGGAGTTACCTGTATTCCAGTCATCATACTTTGCGGTAGGGGCTGTTGCCGAAATTTTTGTTTCGCTGCCCGTGGCCGTACTGATTTTTGCAGTACCGGCCTTCATCTCAATGCCGCCGCGACCCGCCAGCGTACCGCCGGTAATCGTCAGCGTACCGACCTGCGGGTGGTAAATGGCAAGAAGACTGTCAACCGTTTTGCCGTCGATCTGTTTGCTGCCGAGAATCGTGCCGCCGCTGATGTTGATCTTCGTTCCGCCGCGGTCGCCGCCGTCATCGCTGACACCGAAGCTGCTGCCAAAGACCTCGCCGCCCGTCATGTTGAACGTCGCGCCTTTGCCCTGAACGCGAACGCCGTACTCAGCGGTGACACTGCCGCCTTTCATGGTGAAGCAGCCTGTCGTGGCCGCAGTCGCCCAATCAGAGTTTGCATCGGTTGTACTGCCCAAAACCAGAACGCCGTGCGCATTCATGTTATTGGCAGCCTTAGCAACGAGATTGCCGCTTTCCATGACGAAGGCTGCACCGCTCTCAACCATGACAGCGGCAGCTTCCGCGCCTTGAAGTTTATTTCCCTTTAGCTCAACGGAGACCGTACCATTTTTATTTTGGCTGCTGTCCGTCAACGTGAGTGTGCTGCCGCTCATGACTAACAGAGCAGGGTGAGTCCCCGCGCCAACCGGTTTGGCATACGTAACGGTAATATTGTGTCCATTTAAGTCAATGGTTACACTCGAATTGAAAGCTCTTCCACCACTCAAGTTAACATCCTGAGAGAGCGTTATTTTCCCGCTGCTGGCGCTGGGTAGCTCCGTCGCCGCACTTGTTGCCCACGCCGTTGGCAGCAGTGTCAGCGCCAGCACCAACGCCATGATGGTTGCCAATAGTTTTTTCATTGCATTTTCTCCTTTTTTATAATTTCATATATTTTTCCGCAGCTCCCTGCGGTGGGGTACAAAACAAAAAAGTGCGCCAACCGAAGTCAGCGCACTTGCAAAACGCATAGCTCCGATTGTTGCCACACAATTCTTTACAGCCTTTGAAGGTATGCAAAGCTGGAGCTTGCAATTTGCCATAGGCAAATACAAACCTCCAAAGGCTAACGCATATAGAATTGTGTGGCAACTTCATTCTAACATCTACTTTCACGGAAAGCAAGAGCAAATTGCGTAAAAAGGACATAAAAAAGCCGCGTCGGGGCGTCGAGGACGCCACGCCCTACAAATGTTCACCGATCGTACACTTTTTGCCCCAAAACTTGACAAACCGGGCGGCAGGTGATATACTCCAAAAGAATTTCTGTTTGGTAACAAAAGTTACAAATGGTTTCAAATTCTCCGCCGCCGTCGGTTTAGCCTCTGTTGACTGCGGCTATACTTGAGGTACTATGAACAGAATGGAAACGACAATTCAGCACCATATCACCCCGGTAACGGTCTGTCAGGCGATACACAACGTGCCGTACCACATCGCCGGGTGGCTGCTGCGCCTCTTCCGCGCCGTGGGACGCTGCTTTGCGTGGATGTGGGACGCGCTCGTGAGCGAGTGTCGGCGGGACTGCCTCGCGCTGCGCGCTGCGTTCCTCCGCTCCCTCCCGGTGCAGGCATGGCGGGCGGTGCGCCGTTCGCCGACGCTCAACGGCTTCGTGGCCGTGCTGCGCGTCAATTCGCTGGCGCGGCTGATGACGATGATCGCCGTCACGTCGGTGGTGTTCGTGGGCGCGCTGTGCTATGACCCGCTGCGCACGGTGGACGCGATCTGCATCGTGGTGGACGGCGACGGGCCGCACGTGCTGGACGAGCGCACCGAGACGCGCGACTACCGCGACCTGCTGCTGCGGCGCAGTGTGGGCGACAATACCCTCCAGCTCATTCTTCAGCCGGGGCGTTCCGTCACCGTGAACCACGACGGCGAGGTCAAGACGTACACCTCGCAGGGCGAGCGGCTGGGGACGTTCCTGCACCGCAACGGCATTACGCTGGGCGAGGATGAAATGGTCGAGCTGGACACCACGGGCGACAGCCTCTCCCTGCGCATCAGCCACACGCTGACCTACCAACACTATGTGGTGGTCGAGACGGACTATCAGGTGCGCCGCATCGCCGACCCGCTGATGGACAAGGGGACGGAGGAGGTGCTGCGCAAGGGCGTCAAGGGGCAGATCGTGGAGACGTATGAGGACACGGTCGTCAGCGGCGAGGTCGTCTCGACAAAGTACGTCGGCGCGAGCCACGACACCTCCCACGCGGAGATCGTCCTGTACGGCACACGGGTCTACTCGGTCGAGGACGGCGATACCATTGAAGAGGTACACCCCAACGACGAGGGCGAGGGCGGCTATCTGCTCTTCGCCTCCGGCGACACGATGACATATTCTAAGGTGCTGCTGTGCAGCTCCACGGCGTATTACAGCGGCGGTGAGCATGGCGCGGCGTGGACAACGGCGGTCGGTGCGAGCGTCGGCGTGGGGACGGTGGCCGTTGACCCGACCGTCATCCCGTATTACACCAAGATGTTCATTCAGACGCCCAGCGGCAGCCGCGTCTACGGCATGGGAACGGCGCTCGACTGCGGCGGCGCGATCAAGGGCAACATCGTGGACGTGTGGTTCCCCACGTATGCCGACTGCGTGCGCTGGGGTCGCCGCACCGTGGAGGTGTATATCCTCGATAAGCAGGCATAAAACCGGGAAGAAACAAAAAAGCATATATAAAGGAAGGCGGCGGGAGCTCCCGCCGCCTTTGCCGGCGTGTCAAAAAAGCATCGTTTTTCAAAATTTTCGCTCCCCTCCGCCTGAGCGGAGGGGAGCATTTTTCACTTTCTCCTATTGCCGATTTCTTCCCGCAAAGCGTCGCGGTTTTCCTCCGTTACGGTCACGAGCCGGACGCGGGGATGGGCGGCCACCTGCGAAAGGAAGGGGCTGTCCGCTTGCTGTAAAACGCCGATGACCGGTATCGCACCGTCCAAGGCGCGCAGCACCGCCCGCCGGAACGCGGCGGCCTGCGCCTCGTGCGGGCCGAGCTCGTCCATGACGAGCAGTTCACACCCCTGCGCCGCCGCCAAGGCCGCACAGCCGAGGCGTTCAAACCGCTCGATGTCCGCGCCGCCGCCGCAGAAGAACAGGAAATTCTCCGCCGACGGCACTTCCTCCGTCCCTGCGAGGAGCAGGTGGACGGAGGGGCGGTCGAAAACGCCCTCCACGCGGCGGGTGAAGAACCCGCCGATCCGCTTCCCGGCGATGACCGAGCGGACGAGGGTGGACTTGCCGATGCCCTTACGCCCGGTGAAAAAGAGATGCTCAGTGCATGGGGCAGCCATGTGTCTCCACTCCGTTCCCTTCCCGCGCTGTGGCGCGCACCAAAATCATTTCCCCAGCAATGGACACGGCGATCTCCTCCGGCGTGACGGCCTTGATGGCCGTGCCGATGGGCGTGTGGACGGAGGCGATGGCCGCCTCGCCGATCCCCGCCTCGCGCAGCCGTTGGTTGACGAACGCAGTCTTTTTGCGCGAGCCGATCACGCCGACGTAGGCGGTCGTGCGCCGAAGCACCTGCACCTCCGCTTGAAAATCATGCTCGTGGCCGTTCGTCATGATGACGACGTAGTCCTCCGGCGTCAGGGTGAGGTAGTCCTCAATGCGCGTAAAGTCGCCGCAGATGACCTCGTCCGCCTTGGGGAAGCTCTCGCGCGTGGCGAGGGCGGGGCGGTCGTCAAACACCACGGGGCGGAAGCCGACCGTGTGCAGCAGCGGCACAAGCGCCTTGGCGATATGCCCCGCGCCGAAGATGAGCGCACGCTCGCCGACCGGGAGCGGCATGGAAAAGCGCGTCTCGCCGTCGCTCTCGTCCGTCTCCGTGACGGCGGCGCAGCCGCCGTGCAGCGGCAGTGTCAGATAACCCGGCACGCGATCTTGCAGATACCGCAGCACCGTGGCGCACAGCGTGTCCCACGCGGTGTCCGCGGCGGGGAGACGGATGAAAGAGACCGTCACGTCGCCGCCGCAGACCATGCCCACCTCGCCGTCCTTTCGGAGACGGAAGAAGTGCGTGTCGCTGTCCCGCCCGTCGCGGAGCATTTCCTGCGCCAGCACGATGGAGCGTCCCTCCACCGCGCCGCCGCCGATCGTCCCGGCGACCAGCCCCTCGCTGTTTACGAGCATCTGACTGCCCTTGCCGCGAGGGGCAGAGCCGTCGTCCCAAATGATCGTGGCCAGTACGGTGTCCCGATGCTTTTCGCGCTCATAGGCCAGTGCTTGAAAGATGGATCTCATCGTATACGCTCCCTCTCCGGCGGCCGCTGCCGTTACGCCGCCGCGTCTGCCGTCACAACGCCGAGGGAGTTGTCGGTCAGTGCCGCGTACTGCGCCTGCGTCAGCTCACAGTGGTAGAACATCTCATAGTAGCCGCTGGCAGCGTCGTAGAAAATGGTGGGGTCAACGGCCTCCGGGTAGAGGACGGCGGCCATCCACTGCATCCCCAGCAGACGCTGGACGCTCGGCGGGAAGCCCATCCAGTTGAACGGCCCGAAGGGCACCTCATAATACGTCCCCTCCTTGATGGCGGTGATGGTCTGCCAGTTCGCGTTGTCGGCCACGGTGTCATAGATGCTGTTCGGCGCGAAGAGGATGACGTCGGGGTTCCACTTGAGGATCTGCTCCATGTCCACCTCGTTGCCCGTCCCCTTGCTGGACGGCTCATCCACCACGGCGAGGTTGTTTGCCATGAGGTCAATGACCTCGGCGTGGAACGAACCCTTGGCAATGACGTTCAGCCCCTCGTCGCCGGAGATGTAGAGGACATTCGCCTTTTCAACGCTGTCCGCCACGGCCTTCATGCTGTCGTAGGTGCTGCGGCAATAGTCCGCCAGCTTCTGCGCCTCGTCGCTCATGTTCAGCAGGTCGCCCAGCGCGGTGAACGTCTCGTCCATGCTGGCGAGATAGGCGTCAATGTGGACGAACGGGATACCCGTCTGCTCGGAGAGCGCGTCCATATCCTCCACGATGGTGTCCTTCGGCTCGCCGACGTCGATGACGATGTCCGGCTCGACGGACAGCAGCGTCTCCAGATTCAGCTCGCCCTTGCCGCCGTAGAGCTGGCCGAGCAGGGGCAGGGAGAGGTACTTCTCGTCAAAGTACTCCTTGGCACTCTCGTCCCACTCGTTGGCCACGCCCACCATCTTGTCCGGCGCGATGGCGAAGATCACGATCTGCGCCAGAGGGCCGGAGACGGCGATACGCTGAATGTCTGTGGGAACCGTGACCTCGCGGCCGCAGGAATCGGTGAAGACGCGGGTCGCGGCGGCCTGCGTGTCATCGGATTGCGTGTCGCTTGTCTGTGTGCCCTTCTGCCCGCAGGCGAAGAGGCTCAGGCACATGGCCAACGCCAGCACGAGCGTCAGCAGCTTTTTTGCGCTGTGTTTCATAACTTCCTCCTTATTTTATCCCGGCTCACGCCGTAGGATACGAGTTTATGGCCGCCCCGTCGGAGCGTGAAGGGTCAGCAGGGCGAAGCTGCGGCGGCTGGGGAGATACCACGGGAATTCCGGGTCGTCTGAGGGCAGCAAATGCTCGCGCCAGCCCTCGTTTCCGCCGTACAGCTCGAAGAATCGCTGCGCCGCCGCGAGCGAGCGAAAGGGCTGATGAAAGGGGAGTGACATGGTGCTTTCCGTAAAGCACACGCCCCGCTCGGACAGAACTTGACGCGCCGCGGCAAGGCTGTGCCGCCCCGGCTCGTAGGGCTTGCCGGAAAAGCGGTGGCGCGCATGGTCGCGCACAAGCACCAGCACCGTCCCCGCGCAGCAGCGGTCGGTGATCGAGAGAATTTCCTCCATGCTGCCGAAAAAGCAGAAGACCATCACGTCAAAAGCTTTATCCGGACGATAGGTCAGCGCGTCGGCGAGAACGGGGGAGAGGTTGGTGATGTGCTGCGCCGAGATCTCGCGGCGCAGCACGGAGAGCGCGAGGTCGTCCCGCTCCACCGCCGTCACCGAGGCGACGAGCGGCGAGAGCGCGAGGGAGAGATAGCCGAGGCCGCACCCCGCGTCGCAGAGACGGTCGTCGGGGCGGAGATAGGGGCGCAGCACCGCGGCCAGCCTTCGGTAAAAATCCGTTTGGCGGCAGGCGTCGTCCATAAACGCGACGCGCTCGCGTGTCCACTCAAACATGGCCTGTCCCTCGCGGCACGACGACCGCGCCGTGCGGCGTGTCGAGCAGCGCCGCGTCCACACCGTACAGCGATTGCAGCAGCGCCTCCGTCAGCACCTGCCGCGTGTCGCCGAACGCGGCCACCTGCCCGCCCCGCAGTGCCAGCACGCGGCGGGAAAAGCGCAGGGCGTGCTGCGGGTCGTGTGTGGAGAGCAGCACGGTGTAGCCCTGCGCGGCGAGGTCGCCGACCCGCTGCAAGACGCGCAGTTGGTTTCCGTAATCGAGAGAGGACGTCGGCTCGTCCATCAGCAGCACGTCCGAGCGTTGGCAGAGCGCACGCGCGATGAGGACGAGCTGCTGCTCGCCGCCGGAGAGGGTGGCGAAGTTCCGCGCGGCGAGGTGCGCCACGCCGACCTGCGCGAGTGCTTCCATCGCCTGCGCCTCCTGCTCGGCGGAGGGGGAACGGAACGGCGACACCTCCCGCGTCAGCCCCATCAGCACCGTGTCCAGCACCGAGTAGCCGAACGTCGGTCGGTGGATCTGCGGGATGTAGGCGATGTGCGCGGCCAGCTCGCGGCGCGAGAGCGTCCGCACCTCGCGGCCGTCTAATTCGATCGTGCCGGAGTAACGGTCGAGACCGCCGAGAAGGCAGCGGAAGAGGGTGCTTTTTCCTGCACCGTTTGGACCGAGAACGGAAAGAAACTGTCCTTTTTCTGCCGTGAAAGAGACGTTTTTCAGCACCAAAACGCCCTTGGCGTAGCCGTAGGAGAGGCCGCTGACGGTCAGTGTCATACGCGCTCGCCTCCTCTCAGCATGAGGTAAATGAAGAACGGCGCACCCACAAACGCGGTGAGAATGCCGATGGGAATTTCCACGGGCGTGAGGCAGCGCGCCATGTTGTCCACGAGCAGTAGAAACGCCGCGCCGAAGAGCATGGACATGGGCAGCAGCCGGCGGCAGTCGTTGCCCACGAGGCGGCGGCTCAGGTGCGGGATGACAAGCCCCACCCAGCCGATCATGCCGGAGACGGAGACGGCGGCGGCAGTCAGCACCGTGGCCGAGAGGATGACCGCAAGGCGCAGCCGGTCGGTGTGAACGCCCATCGCGCGCGCCTCGTCGGCGGAGAGCGTCAGCAGATTCATGCGCCAGCGCAGCAGCAGAAGCGGCAGCAGCCCCACCGCCATACAGACGGCAGCGAAGGCGACCGTCTGCATCCGCGTGCCGGAGAGGCTGCCCATGAGCCAGTAGGTGATCTGCGGGAGCTGGTTCGTGGGGTCGGCCACGAGCTTGATGTAGGACGTTCCTGCACTGAAGAGCGAGCCGATCATAATGCCCGCAAGGAGGAGATTCACAATGCGGCTGCCGCGCGTGCGGCTGCCGATGAGGTAGACGAGCGCCACGGAGAGCAGGCTGGCGGAAAAGGCGTAGACCGTGGTCATCACGCTGCCGTGCCCGGAGAGAATGGCGAGTGCCGCGCCGAAGCACGCGCCGGAGGACGCGCCCAAGATGTCCGGCGCGGCCATCGGATTTTGAAAGACCGTCTGATAGGACGCGCCCGCCGCCGACAGCGCACAGCCGACGAGACACGCCAGCAGAATGCGCGGCAGGCGGATGTTCCACACGGCGATGGCCATGTTGTCCGTCCACGTCTGCTCGAGCGGCACGAGGCGGGAGAGCAGAATGCGCATGACCTCCGCAAGCGGCACGTCGTACCGTCCCCAAATAAAGGAGAGCAGGAACAGCAGCACCAGCGCGGCGGCCATGAGAAGTAGACGGCCTATCGGCCTTTTTCGCTGCACCTCCACGTCTCCAAGCCCTCCCTTACAAAAATTCGCTCTCTATTTTACAGGATAACGCCCGAAAAGACAACCCCGGATGTTCCGTATGGCCGAACAATTCGACGGCGTGAGAAAATTCGGCGGAGGGAAAAGTTTTTCTTGCATTTAGCACTGCAAAGCGTTAAAATGGTAAAAATTTTTGAGAAAGGGGCATTGCCATGTACTATCAGGTTTCCGAGGAGTTCTTTGACAAGCTGCCCAACGCCTGCTTCGGCGCGGTGGCCGTGCGCGGGCTGGACAACACGCGCGACATCCCGGAGCTGGAGCAGATGCTCGCCGAGAATGTGGCCGCCTGCGAGGGCTATTTCAGCGGCAAAAAGCCGAAGGAGACGGAGGACATCCTGCCCTACCGCGCGGCCTTTACCGCGCTGGGCATCAACCCCAACAAGTTCCTCTGCTCCATCGAGGCGCTGCTCACGCGCATTGCCAAGGGCAAGGGCTTCCCGCACATCAACGCTGCCGTCGATCTCGGCAACGCCGTCTCCATCAAGCACCGCCTGCCGATGGGCGCGCATGATTTGGACACCATCGACGAGGGGCTGGATGTGCGTTTGGCACGCGAGGGCGACACGTTTATCCCGTTCGGCAGCACGGAGGAGGAGACGCCGGACGTCGGCGAGGCGGTCTACGCCTCCGGCAGCGAGATACGCACCCGCCGCTGGACGTGGCGGCAGTCCGAGCGCGGCAAGATTACCGAGGCGACGAAGGCGATTTTGTTTCCCATCGACGGCTTTTCCGACGTGAACGCTGCCGAGGTGCACTCCGCCGCCGACGAGCTGACGGCGCTGCTGCGGCGGTATTTCGGCGAGAATATTGAGATTGAAGCCGGAACGGTAACGCGCGACCATCCGAGGTTTGACTTTTTTGTGTGAGGAAAATGCACCTCGACATACAACGGTGTATCGGTGATATACCCGTTTTACTGCGGGCGGACAGAGTTGTCCGCGGCCACGGGCAATCCCGTTTTTTGCAAAATACCCTCTCCCGATAGTATCGGGAGAGGGTGTAGTCGTTTCGTTAGTTCGATTATTTTTCCTTTTTTTCTTTGGCTTTGGGCTTGCCGTCGAGGCCGACGGGGGGCTTGCCGTTGATGGCGCGGTAGTGGTTCAGCTTATCCACGCGCCTTTGCCGCTTGAGCTGCTTCTCCTTCTCCTTGGCCTTTTGGGCGGCGGCCTTTTTGTCCGCCTCCTTTTTGCGGCGGTACTCGGCCTTCTGCGGGTCTTCATCTGCGAGGTCCTTGTACTTCTCCGGGTGACGCGCCCAGTCGATACGGTAGTAGGTCAGGCCGACGATCAGGATACCTCCGACGATGATAATCCCGTAAAACAGAAAATCCCAAATCTGCATAGGTGCGCCTCCCAAGACTTTTTTTTACAGTATACAGGAAAAATGCGCGGAATGCAAGCTGTTTCGGAAAAAGCGGTTGTTTTTCCACCGGGCAAGAGGTATAATGAGCGCACAGAAACGCCGCGAGAGGCGGCAGCGCATAGGAGGAAAAGGATATGTTTACATCATTTCAGGAATTGGAAGCTTACGTCCTCGGCTGCGGGCTGAAAAAGCGCATCGCACTGGCCAACGCGCATGACGAGCCGGCGCTCAGTGCCGTGGTCAACGCACGGCGCAAGGGTGTCGTCGAGGGGACGCTGGTGGGTAAGAAGGCAGAGATCATCGCCATGCTGCACGAGATGGGCGAGCGCGAGAGCGACTACGAGATCGTGGACTTTGACGGCGAGGAGCTGGACGCCGCGAAGCTGACGGTGCAGCTCGTGCGCGAGGGCAAGGCCGACATCCCGATGAAGGGCATTTTGCAGACCTCCAACTTCGCCCGCGCCATTTTGAACAAGGAGACCGGACTGATCCCCGCCAGCGGCAAGCGTTTGGTGAGCCAGTGCGGTATTTTCGAATATGAGGGGCGGTTCATCATGATCACCGACGCCGCCATCAACATTGCGCCGGACGTGGACACGCAGATCGGTATCGTGGAGAACGCGCTGCCCGTGGCCAAGGCGTTGGGGATCGACTGCCCGAAGGTCGCCGTGCTGTCCGCCGTGGAGAACGTGACCGAGAAAATGCCCTCCACCGTGTCTGCCAAGGAAATCGCCGAGCGCGGCGTTCCCGGCTGCATCATCTCCGGCCCGCTGGCACTGGACGGTGCGATCTCCATGGAGTCCGTGAAGCACAAGGCCATCCACGACCCCGTGGCGGGTCAGGCGGACATCCTGCTCGTGCCGTATATTGAGATCGGCAACGTGCTGTATAAGGCTTGCAGCTATATCGCGGGCAAGACGATGGCCAGCACCATCTGCGGCGCGTCCTGCCCGGTGGTCATCACCAGCCGCGCCGACACACCCGACAGCAAGTATTACTCCATCCTGATGGCCGTACTGCGCTGCCTGAAGGCGTAAGTGATAGATCGGATGAAGACCCACGATTTCTATTTTGACCTGCCGCCGGAGCTGATCGCGCAGACGCCGCTGGCGCGGCGCGACGGCTCGCGGCTGCTGGTGCTGGACAAGACGACCGGGGCGACGGCGCATCGGCATTTCTACGACCTGCCGGAATATCTCCGTCCCGGCGACTGCCTGATTTTGAACGACTCCCGCGTGCTCCCTGCTCGGCTGCTGGGACACCGCGTGCCGGGCGGCGGCGCGTGTGAGATTTTGCTGCTCATCGACAAGGGCGAGAACGTCTGGGAGTGCCTCGTGCGCCCCGGCAAGAAGCTGCGCAAGGGCGCGCAGGTATCCTTCGGCAGCGGCGAGCTGACAGCGGAGATCGTTGACGAGCTGCCCGGCGGAAACCGACTGGTGCGCTTTGCCTACGAGGGCATTTTCCTTGAGGTGCTGGAGCGGCTGGGCAAAATGCCGCTGCCGCCGTACATCAAGGAGGAGCTTCAGGACAGCGAGCGGTATCAGACGGTGTATTCCCGCGTGAACGGCTCGGCGGCCGCGCCGACGGCGGGACTGCACTTCACTCCGGAGCTGCTGGAAAAAATACAGGCTGCGGGCGTAAGGCTCGGCTATGTGACGCTCCACGTAGGGCTGGGTACGTTCCGCCCCGTGAAGGAAGAGGACATCACCGACCACGATATGCACAGCGAGTACTGCGTTATCCCGCCATCGACCGCCGACCTTATCAACGAGACGCGGCGCAGCGGCGGGCGGGTCATCTGTGTTGGGACGACGAGCTGCCGCACACTCGAGAGCTGGGCGGCGGAGGACGGCACGGTGACGGCCACCGGCGGCTGGACGAATATCTTCATCTATCCGGGCTACCGCTTCAAGGTGACGGACGCGCTCATCACGAATTTCCACCTGCCGGAGTCCACGCTCATCATGCTCGTCTCGGCACTGGCCGGGCGGGAGCATATCCTCGCGGCGTATAAGGAGGCCGTGCAGGAGCGGTATCGGTTCTTCTCGTTTGGCGATGCCATGTTCGTTTCCTGATTATTTGAGCGAAAATGGTTGACTTTATCTTATCTAAATATTGATATTATCAAACTTTTCTGAAATGAAAAGATGCCATTTTGAATATCGGTTGATTCGTGTTTAACGCTGCGATGAATGAAACTGTGGCTTCTGCAACTCCACCTTCTTGCTATAAAATATGTATAACATATTGACTTCGCGGCATAATGTGGTATAGTATAAGTAACAAGCAAAAAGGAGTGATTTCAGATGGCGAAAGTATCGACCAGCATTTCCATCGACGCCGATGTGAAAGCGAAGGCGCAAGCGTTATTTGCCGATTTCGGACTTGATCTGTCTACCGCGATCAACATTTTCCTGCGGCAGTCGATCCGCGAGAATTGCATCCCGTTTACCATCCAGCGTGAGGTTCCCAACGCGGACACCGTGGCTGCGATGAAGGAAGCCGATGACATGGTAAACCACCCTGAACAGTACGAAACCTTCCACAGCATGGAAGACCTGAAGAGGGCTTTGGACGCATGAAGTACGATGTGCGGATGTCCAACCGCTTCAAGAAGGATATGAAGCTGGTGCAGAAACGTGGGTACGACCAGAGACTTATTTTCGAGGTGATTGAACTGCTTGCCAACGGCATGAAGCTCGATGAGAAGTACAAGGACCACCTCCTGGCCGGCGACTACGGCGGCTTCCGCGAGTGCCACATCACACCGGACTGGCTGTTGGTGTACCAGTACAGGGAGCAGGAGCTTTTGCTGCTGCTGTCCCGAACAGGGACACACAGCGACTTGTTCTGAATAGCTGAAAAGGTGCGGCAGTTGCGGCTGCCGTACTTTACTGCGAGGGTGAAATAATATGCAGAGCATTCGCATTCGCGCTTTCCGTGAGCTTCGGCGATGCGATGTTGATACATTGACGGGAGGAAGAGGATGTTCAAGGTCATTAAGAAAGAGGGAAAGGCACGGCGGGGTGTGTTCACCTGCGCACACGGCGGTGAGGTGCAGACCCCGGTTTTCATGAATGTCGGCACACAGGCGGCCATCAAGGGCGGCGTCAGTGCGCTCGACCTGAAACATGAGCTGGGGACGCAGATCGAGCTGTCCAACACCTACCACCTGCACCTGCGTCCGGGGGACGAGGTGGTGCGCGCGCTGGGCGGACTGCATCAATTTATGCGCTGGGACGGGCCGATTTTGACGGATTCCGGCGGTTTTCAGGTCTTTTCGCTCGCCGGACTGCGGAAAATCAGCGAAGAGGGCGTGACGTTCGCCAGTCATCTGGACGGCCACCGTATCTTCATGGGGCCGGAGGAGAGTATGCGCATCCAGTCGAACTTGGGCAGCGACATTGCGATGGCCTTCGACGAGTGTGTGGAGAACCCCGCGCCCTACGACTACGCCAAGGCGAGCTGCGAGCGGACGCTGCGCTGGCTGGAGCGGTGCAAGAAGGAGCATGACCGCCTCAACGCCCTGCCGGACACGGTGAACCCCGGGCAGATGCTCTTCGGCATCAATCAGGGCGCGACCTACAAGGATCTGCGCGTCTGGCACATGAAGGCAATCGCCAAGCTCAACTGCGACGGCTACGCCATCGGCGGGCTGGCGGTGGGCGAGCCGACGGAGGTAATGTACGACATCATCGAGGCGGTCGAGCCGCATATGCCGCCGGACAAGCCGCGCTATCTCATGGGCGTGGGAACGCCGAGCAATATCATCGAGGGCGTGGCGCGCGGCGTGGATTTCTTCGACTGCGTCATGCCGGCGCGGAACGCGCGGCACGGCAAGCTCTTCACATGGAGCGGCACGCTGAACATCAAGAACGCCAAGTATAAGTTAGACGAGCGTCCCA
The DNA here is from genome assembly GCA_963631875.1 of Firmicutes bacterium CAG:341. Taxonomy (GTDB): domain Bacteria; phylum Bacillota; class Clostridia; order Oscillospirales; family Oscillospiraceae; genus Vescimonas. The sequence goes on from CAVGSO010000004.1 coordinate 14,448, forward strand.
TCGACCCGGAGTGCGGCTGCCCGGTGTGCCGCAGCTTCAGCCGCGCATACCTGCGCCACCTCTTTACGGCGGAGGAAATGCTGGGAATGCGCCTCGCGGTAATGCACAATCTCTATTTTTACAACAAGCTGACCGAGCGCATACGCGAGAGCTTGGACGGCGGCACGTTCGACGATTTCCGCACCGCGTACAGCGAAAAATTATCGGAGCGGGTGTAAGATCGCCCCGACGCAAATCAAAATAGCTCAAATGAAAGAAAGTTGAGGATCACCTGATGAACAAGACAAGAACGGCGATGATCACCGTCTGCGGGCGGCCGAACGTGGGCAAATCGAGCTTGACCAACGCGCTGGTGGGCGAGAAGATCGCCATTGTGTCGGACAAGCCGCAGACCACGCGCAACCGCATTTACGGCGTGGTGAACCGCGGCGAGACGCAGTACGTCCTGCTCGACACGCCGGGGCTGCACAAGCCGCGTTCGCGGCTGGGCGACTATATGGTCAAGGTCGTGCGAGAGAGCCTCTCCGCCGTGGAGTGCGCCCTGCTGCTCGTTGAGCCGATCCCACACGTGGGCGAGCCGGAGAAGGTGCTGCTGCGGCGCATTCAGGAGGAGCAGCTCCCGTGCATTCTGTGCATCAACAAGATCGACACGGTGGAGAAAAAAGAGTCTCTCTTGGAGGTCATCGCCGCGTACAACGAGGTCTACGGCGGCTTTGACGCAATCATCCCTATTTCCGCCCGCACCGGGGACGGGCTGGACGATTTGCTCGGCCAGCTTGAAAAATACGCCAAAATCGGGCCGCACCTCTTCCCGGAGGGCATGACGACCGATCAGGCGGACAGTCAGGTCTGTGCGGAGATCGTGCGCGAAAAGCTCCTGCGCTGTCTCGACAAGGAAATTCCCCACGGCACGGCGGTGGAGGTAACGCGCTTTTCCGAGCGCACGGAGAGCGGTATCATCGACCTCGACGTGACCATCTACTGCGAGAAGACCAGCCACAAGGGCATCATCATCGGCAAGGGCGGCGAAATGCTCAAGCGTATCAGCTCCGCCGCGCGGCGGGACATCGAGAAGTTCATGGGGACGAAGGTCTATCTGCAGACGTGGGTCAAGGTCAAGGAGCACTGGCGCGACAACCCAAACTTCATCCGCGCACAGGGCTACGACGAGGATTGACACGATGGACGGCGGAAAGAGCGTCATGACCGGGGTGGTGCTGCGCACCACCGACACGAAGGAGACGGACAAAATTCTCACCGTGCTGTCGCCGCAGCTCGGAAGGCTCGCGGTCATTGCCCGCGGCGCACGGCGCAAGAACAGCCGCCTCGCCGCGGCGTGTCAGCTCTTGGCCTATGACGAGCTGACGGTGTATAAAAAGGGCAGCTGGTACCTGCTGGACGAGGCGAACACGCTTGAGCTGTTCCCCGGCGTGCGGCAGGATCTTATGCGCCTCGCGCTCGCGTCGTGGTTTGCAGAGCTTGCGGAGACGATCTGCCCGGAGGAAAGCCCCGCCCCGGAGCTTGCGTCGCTGCTGCTCAACGGGCTGTACGCGCTGGGGTATCTCGACAAAGACCCGGTGCTGATCAAGGCGGCGTTCCAGTGGCGGCTGATGGCGCTGGCGGGCTTTCAGCCGTTCGTGGACGAATGCCCTGTCTGCGGTCGGCGCGAAGTACATGCGCCGAGGCTGGACGTGGTGCAGGGCATCGTGCGCTGCGGCGGGTGCCGCGGCGGCGAGGAGCAGAGCCTGCCGTTGACCGCCGCCGGACTGGCGGCACTGCGGCACATTCTGAGTGCCGACAGCAAGCGGCTGTATAGCTTCAAGCTGGGCAAGGACGCGCTGCAAGCCCTCGACCGCGCCGGAGAGGCGTTTATCGCCGCGCAGCTGGAGCGAAGCTTCCGCACATTGGACTACTACAAATCACTGGCTCTTTGAGCCGCACGAGGGGACATCAATGACCGAACTGTTTGAAAAATCCATCCGCACGCTGGAGCTTCCGGCGGTACTGTCGCAGCTTGCGGCCAAGGCCGTCAGCGACGCGGCGAAGGAGCGGTGTCTGCACCTGCTGCCCGCCACCGACGCGGACACCGTCTCCCACCTGCTGGACGAGACGGACGCGGCCAAGGAGCGGCTGGGACTGCACGGCAGCCCGTCGTTCACCGGGGTGAAGGACGTCGCCCCGGCACTGACACGCGCCGAGCAGGGCGGTGTGCTGAACACACGGGAGCTGTTGGACGTGGCGGGGGTACTGACCGCCGCGCGGCGTGTGAGCGAATATGACGAGGACCGACAGGGCGAGGCCACGGCCATCGACCGCCTCTTCTCCGCGCTGCACGTGAACCGATATTTGGAAGACCGCATACGCGGCGCGATTTTGGACGAGGAGACGATTGCCGACAGCGCAAGCCCGGAGCTATCCGACATTCGGCGCAATATGCGCGTGGCTGCCACCAAGGGGCGGCAGATCTTGCAGCGTATCATCTCGTCGCCATCCTACGCCAAGGTGTTGCAGGAAGCGCTCATCACCCAGCGGGACGGGCGGTTCGTCGTCCCGGTCAAGGCGGAGTGCAAGGGAAGTCTGCCGGGGCTGGTACACGATATTTCCTCCTCCGGCGCAACGCTGTTCGTTGAGCCGATGGGCGTGGTGCAGGCGAACAATGAGTTAAAGGAATGGCAGTCGCGGGAGGAAAAGGAGATCGACCGTATTCTGCGTATTCTCTCCGGCGAGTGCGCCGCGCAGCGGGAGAACGTCCTCTACGACTACGACATTTTGGTGCAGCTCGACGCCATTTTCGCCCGCGCACAGTTGAGCTATGCGATGGACGCGGGCAGACCGCAGGTGCGGAAAAAGGGAGGCATCGACCTGCGCCGTGCGCGCCATCCCCTGCTCGACTCGTCCAAGGCCGTCCCCGTCACCGTGTCGCTGGGGACGACGTTCGATACCCTCGTCATCACCGGTCCGAACACGGGCGGCAAGACCGTGACGCTGAAAACCATCGGGCTTTTGTGCCTGATGGCGCAGTGCGGGCTGCACATCCCTGCGGGCGACCAGAGCGCCGTGCGGGTGTTCGAGCGTATTTTAGCGGACGTAGGTGACGAGCAGTCCATCGAGCAGAGCCTGTCTACCTTCTCGGCGCACATGGCCAACACGGTCGAGATACTAAAGCAGGCGGACGAGAAGAGCCTCATCCTCTTTGACGAGTTGGGCGCGGGGACAGACCCGGTGGAGGGCGCGGCGTTGGCCATTGCCATCATTCAGGAGGTGCGCGGCAAAGGCGCACTGACCGCCGCGACCACGCACTACGCGGAGCTGAAGACGTTCGCCATGACGACGGCGGGCGTGGAGAACGCGAGCTGCGAGTTCGACGTGCAGACGCTCCGCCCGACGTACCGCCTGCTCATCGGCATTCCCGGCAAGTCCAACGCCTTCGCCATCTCGCGGCGGCTGGGGCTTGAGGCACACGTCATCGAGAACGCGAAGGCGCAGATGGACAGCGAATCCGTCCGCTTTGAGGACGTGCTGACACAGCTGGAGGAAAAACGCCAGCGGCTGGAAAAGGCGCAGGGCGAGGCCGACCGCCTGTGGCAGCAGCGTGAGGAGGACGCCCGCAAGGCGCGGACGTTCCGCGAGCAGATGGAAAAGGCCAAGGAGAACGCCCGCACCAAGGGCGAGACGGAGGCGCGGCGCATCGTGCAGCAGGCACAGCGTCAGGCTGACGCCGTCTTCGCCGAGCTGGACGAGCTGCGAAGGCAGCAGCGGCGAGCGGACTATCAGGCCGTCAACGACCGCAAAAGCGACATTCGTCGCCGCCTCAACGACGCGGAGCGCGCGCTGCACGACCGCGATGAGACGGAAGAACCCATCCCCGCGCCGACACGGCCGATCACCGTGGGCGACACGGTGGAGCTGTCCGGCGTGCGCACCGGGGCAACGGTGCTGGCCGTCAACGGGGACGGTACGCTGCTCTTGCAGGCAGGGAAGATGAAAATGACCGTCAAGGCCGCGCAGGTACGTCTGCTGGAGGCGGCGGAGGAGGTTGAGCGGAAGAAGAAGCAGTCGCAGGCGGCGCGGAGTGCCGCACCCGCCGTGACCATCAGCACCGCCGTCCGCGCCGGGGCGGAGCTGGACATCCGCGGCTTGGAGACGCTGGAGGCGGAGAGCGTGGTGGAGAACTATCTCGACGCCGCCTCCCGCTCAAAGCTGGGGACGGTGACGATCATCCACGGCAAGGGGACGGGCGCGCTCCGCGCCGCCGTCCACCAAATTCTCAAGCGCAGCCGACAGGTCAAGAGCTTCCGCCTCGGACGCTACGGCGAGGGCGAGGCCGGGGTCACGGTGGTCGAATTGAAATAAGGCAGTTTTCACAAATTGCAGTGGGAAAATTGGGGAAAGAGACGGAATTTTCGTATCAATGCCCATTGCAATCCTGCCAAAATCAGATATAATATGAAAAGGTGAGAGTTTGCAATTTCACACGCCCACTGCGGCGAAGGTAAAAAATGAGCGTAAGGAGTGCTGTTCCATGTATACAAGGGAGATCACTGTCAAAAATGAGGTCGGCCTGCACGCCCGGCCCGCTACTTACTTCATCCAAAAGGCCAACGAATTCAAAAGCGGTATTTGGGTCGAGAAAGAAGAACGCCGTGTCAACGCCAAGAGCTTGCTGGGCGTTTTGAGTCTCGGCATCATGAAAGGGACGACGGTCACGCTGATCGCCGACGGCAGCGACGAAAAGGAAGCTGTGGAGGCTTTGGCCGAGCTGATCGAGAACTTGGACGAGTAAAAGGCATATAAGGGAGGAGTTATATCATGGAAAATAAACTTACCCCCGAACTTATCGCAAAAGCAAAGCTTGCGAAATCCGCAGAGGAGCTTATGGCTCTTGCAAAGGAAAACGGTGCGGAGCTTTCCGCAGAAGACGCACAGAAGCTTTTTGACAGTATCTGTAGCGGGGCTCTTACAGACGATGATCTTGAAAAGGTGTCGGGCGGTCGTATTCGTGGACGCTCGTATTTGGAGAGATGGACGCAGAAATTGAAAATGGAGAAAAGAAAGGCAGCCAATTCCGCCGAGGATGACTGAAACGACTGTATCATTCGAGCAGGCTACATGAGATATACTAATAAAAAATCTGACGTGCGAAAATAAAGAATAATCTTAAAGAAAAATTAATAAAGGGAGGCACGCTTTTGCTAACGCCACATAAGGCAGTAATTAAAAATCAATAAATGAAACTTTATAGGGCATAGTAAAGAGGCGATTAAGGCTTTGACTGTAAAAAGGTCAGAGCCTTTTTTCTGTGCTTAGAAAATCCGCACATTCGCAATTTGAAAACCAGCCGAGTAGAATATAGTCAAGGAGGGATTCACGATGAAAAATATCAAATACCACCTTGCACTGACCGATAACGAATACAGCTTAATCATCAACGCACTGAATGACCTGAGAAACGAGCTTATAGCACAGGGCAGATATACCGATGCGGTCGATGATGTGCTTGTGAAGTTTATCGGTGCAAAGAAAAAGAAATTCAAAATTATCTATCAGGAGGGCTGACTATGAATGTGAAGTATGAAAAGCAAGGCGATTAATTGGATCGTCATTTTCCGCAGCACCTCTTGTATTTCTTCCCGCTGCCGCACGGACAGGGTTCGTTGCGTCCGACCTTCTTCTGTTTTTCCGGCTGGGGAGCAGAAGGCTTGATGTCTGCAAGCTGCTTCAGAAGGTCAAAGCGCATTGCCTCGCTGGGCAGTTCCATTGTGAGGATCTGCTTGCGGAAGTCCTCAATGTCCATTTCGCCGGTTTGGAGGGACTTTCGGATGTTCGGACCCAAAGAGAGCGACTTGAAGCGTTCCTCCGGCGGCATCATTCGGAACAGTTCATCCGGAGTATAGCCACGGTTGCAGGGCATTCGTGTCGTATTGCTGAATCTGCTGTAAAGTTCAACAAACCGATTCATATCCCTGTCAGACCGGAAGCGGATGCCCATTTTTTCGAAGTGGTTTAGTACGCCTTCCACGCTGCCCGAAACAGATCGGACGCCGTAGAGAAGAGCGTCAAAGGCATCTTCCAGTTTGTCGTCGCTCAGACCAAGCCGCTCTTCCATAAAGCGGCGGAGCGCAGTCTTTTCCGGAGTGTCCTCGCAGTAGAAGGGATCATCGTATTCCAGCAGATGCTTCTTGTCTGGTACATAGTAAGGCTTGTTCTGCTGGCTGCGTTTCGTCTCCATGAAAAGGTCAATGGACTCCCCAATTAGGGTGACATCAATGATCTCGCGGTCAAGAGGCTTTGTGTGCTTGACATCCGTGTAAAGCTCATCGCCGCCCAGAATGTAGTAACCTTCGCGCTCATGACGGGCAATTTCCGCAAAGGCAAGAAATTCTTCCTCCGTCACCAGCTTCGGGCTGAGGGAGAAGATGATCTCCTTCGCCTTGTGCAGCGGGATGATGCCGTAGAGATTTGCCATTGCGTTGAAATGTTTGCGTAGAAGCCGCGAAGTCGTGTCCTTTAGGGGGATTTCCCGATACAGGGCGTTCAACTCCCGGCGAGTGTATTCCTCTGGAAACTCGATGTATTGTTCCTTGCTCATGTCTCTTCTTCCTCAATAATTCCATAGTCAATCAAGACGTTCTCTTCGGCGTACTTCGGGTAGACAATACCCATCATCTCATACCGGTAACGCCTCACGCGGCGAAATGACTTGACCGGCTCCGGAGCATAGGCGGCAGCATCGCCAGCATGGGGTCCTCCGCCAGCGGTATCCAGTCGTAGGGCATATTCTCCTGATAGCCCAAAAAGCCGATGTCCGCCACCCGCTTGTCCAGCCACTCGGCGACCTCGCTCCAAACGCCCTCACGCAGTGCGATCTTCACCTTGGGATAGTCCCGCTGGAACTCGCGGATGACCGCCGGCAGCCAGTGGGTCGCAATACTGGGATAGGCCGCGATGCTGACGCTGCCGATGAGCAGCCCGTGCATCTGCGCCGACAGCTCGTAGACACGATCCTCCTGCCGCACCAGCTCCCGCACCACGGGCAGCAGCAGCTCACCGTTGGCCGTGAGCTGCACGCCCTTGGTGCTGCGGCTGAACAAGGAAAATCCCATCTCCTTTTCCAGTGCCGTCACGAGCTGGTTCACGCCGGAGGGCGTGTAGCGCAGTGCCTCCGCCGCACGGGAAAAGCTCCCCGTCTCCGCCGATACCAAAAACGCCCTGCACCGTGCCGTTTCCATATGATCGCCTCCTTTTTCGCTGCTAGTTGTACTAATAGCCTATATAATAAATCGTAGCTTTACTTTTCTCGTTATTTATTCTACTATACGCCAAACAGGAAAGCAAGTCCTGTTCCACATAGAAAAATCTTTATAGGAGGATCGTATCATGAAAACCATTTCCAGTCAAATCATCATTGCCATCATCTCTCTCGTCATGGTCGTTGCGTCCGCATTTCTGATGAATGCCGCCGACGCCCGAATCAGCCTCCTTGCCGACTATCTGACGCTCGGCTGGGCGATCGTATTTACCACAGCCACCGCCCGCGCACTCCTGATGGAGCGCAGCAAGGAGCTGCATCAGAATCAGTGTCAGGCCAAGGCCGCCTGAACAGATGAGCGCATAGCACACCCCCTCCGGTCACGGAGGGGGTGTTTTTTGTTCTGCACGGTTGGCGCGTTGACGGAGGCGTTGTCGCAGGGAACGGCGTCCACCAATATTTTTACGCATCATGGGGCATGAAAAATTTTGTTGAAACTTTCAGGATTTTGGGATATACTATGACCATACTACTGTATTTGGAGGTTTTCCATCATGATCGAGATCACGAAAGACACCATCATCGGTGATATTTTGGACGTCGCACCCCAGACCGCGCCCATCTTCCTGTCCATCGGTATGCACTGCCTCGGCTGCCCCTCCTCCCGCGGAGAGACGGTGGAGGAGGCCTGCGCCGTTCATGGCATCGACGTGGACAAGCTGCTGGAAATCGTGAACGAAGAGGCCAACAAGCCCGTCGCCGAGTAACACACAAAGGCTGCGCCACGCATACGCATCGCTGCGCGTATGCGTGGTCGTTTGTCTCAAGAGACGTATGGAACGAAAACAACTGCAATTACAGCCGCGCCTCGCGCTGCTGTCCGCGCTTGTGCCGCCGGGCTGCCGCCTCGCGGATGTCGGCACGGATCACGGCTATCTCCCCGTTTTTCTTTTAAGCCGCGGCGCGATACGCGGCGCGATCGCCACCGACATCGGCGCCGAGCCGCTGCACCACGCCCGCTGCACGGCGGCGGAGTACGGCGTTTCGTTAGACCTGCGCCTCTGTGACGGCCTATCGGCGGTCAAACCCGACGAGGCGGACGTTATCGCCATCGCCGGGATGGGCGGCGAGACGATCATCGGCATTTTGGAAAACGCCCCGTGGACGCGGGACGGCGCACATCAGCTCCTGCTTCAGCCCATGACGAAGGCCGCAGAGCTGCGCCGCTGGCTGGCCGAAAACGGGTATACCTTCACCACAGAACACCTCGTTTGGGACAAGGGCTACCTCTACCCCGTGCTGTGCGTGCGCGGCGGGGAGCAGCCGCCGCTGACGGAAAAGCAATGCCTGTGCGGCGTGAAGCTGCGCGGCGACCCGCTCTACGGCGGCTATCTGACGCACCACGCGCAGAAGCTGCGCAAGGCCGCCGCCGGGCTGCGGCAGAGCCGACGGGAGGACGCTGCCGAACGCGCCGAAGCGTTGGAGACGCTGGCGGCAGAGCTGGAGAAAGAGAGGGAGACGCTATGAAGACAACGGTACGCGCTATGGAGCAGGCGCTCTACGACTGGGCGCCGCGCGAGCTGGCGGAGAGCTGGGACAACGTCGGGCTGCTGGTCGGCGACCCGGACGCGGCGGTAGAGCGGGTGCTGGTTGCGCTCGACATCACGCCGGAGGTGGCGGCGGAGGCCGCCGACACGGGCTGTCAGCTCATCGTGGCACACCACCCGGTGATGAACTGCGCGTGGCACCCGGTGCAGACCATCCGCACCGACGATCGGCAGGGACGTGTGCTGACGGAGCTGGTGCGCCGCGGCATTGCGGCCATCTGTATGCACACCAATTTGGACGCGGCGGCGGGCGGCGTCAACGACGTGCTGGCCGAAAAGCTGGGGCTTTCGGGGCTTCAACCGCTGACGGAGGAAAAAATCGGCCGTATCGGCACATTAAAATGTGAATTACCCCTTGTGGAGTTCCTACCCTTTGTGATAAAATCATTAGGATGTCATGGTCTGCGCTATGTGTCCTGCGGCAAGGCCGTTCACCGGGTGGCGGTGGGTGGTGGCGCGTGCGGATGCTACATCCCACAGGCCATTGCCGCAGGCTGCGACACGTTCGTGACTTCCGATTTGAAGTACAACGATTTTCTGGACACCGAGGGGATCAACCTCATCGACGCGGGGCATTTCCCCACGGAGAACGTCATCTGTGACGTGCTGGCCGCGTATCTTCGAAAATCGTTCCCCGCAGCCACCGTTTCCGTTTCGGCCTCGCACCGCAGCGAGGTCATCCAATACTGCATAAAGGAGAAGTAAACCATGTCAGGACATTCCAAATGGCACAATATTCAAAAGACCAAGGGGGCGGCGGACGCCAAGCGCAGCGCCGCCTTTACCAAGATCGCCAAGGAGATCATCGTGGCGGTCAAGCAGGGCGGCAGCGGCGACCCCAACAATAACTCCCGTCTGGCGACCGTTATTGCCAAGGCCAAGGCCGCCAATATGCCCAACGACAACATCAAGCGCACCATTGACAAAGCGCTCGGCTCGGGCAACACGGATAACTACGAGTCCGTCACCTACGAGGGCTACGGCCCGTGCGGCGTGGCCGTCATCGTCGAGGCGCTGACCGATAACCGCCAGCGCACCGCCCCGGAGATCCGCCACTACTTTGATAAGTTCGGCAAGGGCATGGGCGCACAGGGCTGCGTGAGCTGGTCGTTCGACCGCAAGGGCGTCATCGTCATCGACAACGAAGAGGGCGAGCTGGACGAGGACACCGTCATGATGGACGCGCTGGACGCGGGCGCGGAGGATATGGCGGCCGACGGCCCGGTGTTCGAGATCACCACCGACCCCGACAGCTTCAACGACGTCGTCACCGCACTCGAGGCCAAGGGCTACACCTTCGCCAGCGCGGAGATCGAGATGGTTCCGCAGAACTACATCACCATGACCGGCGAGGACGACGTGCGCAGCATGACCAAGCTGCTGGATATGCTCGACGATAACGAGGATGTCCAGAACGTGTGGCATAACTGGCAGCAGGATTGAGGATATGGACATACAAAGGCGGCCTAATGGCCGCCTTTTGATCCGATCTACTCTTGGTGAATATTTGTAGAGGACAGCCTCCTCAACGTCCCGCATACCGCCCCCGATGAACGTCCGTAGGGCGCATCGTCCCGCCGACCGCCGCAGCGCGGGCGGAATGTCCTCTTTACACAAGTGGGACTAAAACGAGGGCTTCCCTGTCGTCAAGCCTCTCAACCCTCACTGCGTTCCTTCCCCGTCAGCACCAGCGTAAGCACCGCGGCGAGCAGGCCACCAAGCGTCTTTGTCAGCAGCAGCGGCGTGAGCATCCTCGGCTCACTGCTCAACGTAAAGCCCAAGTGTGAGGCCAGCGTGGACGCGCCGCAGACGAGGAACGCCGCGTTCATCGCACGTCCCCGCGCGTCCATGTCCTTGAGCATAGCCAGTGCCGGGGTGACGCTGACGAAGCCGATGAGCAGCCCTGTCAGGCTGCTGTCCGCCAGTCCCGCGCGGCGGCCGAGCGTGCGCAGTGGCCGCGAGAGCGCACGGCGCAGCAGCTCCGCGGCGGGGAGACTGCCCAGCAGGACGACGCCGATACCGGAGACGACCTTCATCGCGTCCTCAATGGGCGCAAGCCCCGGCAGCAGTACCGCGCCGGAGATATACTGCACCGCGCCCAAGATCAGCCCGACGATACTCAGCCATCGGATGAGCCGGGCGAACCACGAAAAGCCGACCAGCGTTTGTCTCGGCAGGAAGCGCAGTCCCGCCATCAGCAGCAGCGACAGCAGCAGCACGGGCAGCGTCTGCACAAGCAGCGGCCAAAACGCCATGCCGCTGCACAAGCCGCCTGCAAGCAGCGCAATGGGCAGCACCGCAAGGCCGATGAGCAGGCCGCGGAAGAAGTCGCTCGCCGCCTCGCCCTTCACCATGCCGATACCCAGCGGGATGGTAAACGACACCGTGCAGCCCAGCGTCGCCGCGACCAAGATCCCCGCGTAGCGACCCACCGCCGCGTCTGCCGCCAGCGATACCGACATCTGATAGCCGCCCATGTCGATGGCCAAAATACCGCCCAGCATGGCCGGGTCAAGCCCCAGCTTGACCCACAGCGGCGCGACACTCGCCTCCAGCCCCTGCGCCAGCAGCGGCGCAAGGCATAGAATGCCCGCCATCGACAGCGCGGTCGGGCCGAGCAGGTTGAAGCCCTCCTCGAACCGCTCACCGAGCTTGAAGCGGTTGCCGAAGAGCAAATCAAGTCCGCCCGCCGCCGCGCCCAGTGCCAAAATCCACAAGATCACACGTTCCATCGAGTCCCGTTCCTCCCACGCATGGGCTTCGCCCATGCGCCGTTTTTTTGCGTTATAGTCGCTCGTAAGCGCACCGAGGCGTACCGTCCGCGACGCGGATAACCCCGGTATACGTGAACCCCGCCCGCGCCAAGCAGCGGCGCATGGGGAGGTTCGCCTCGTGCGTGTCCGCCCTCAGGTGGGAGCGCTGTGTCACTGCCCATGCTGCCGCCTCGCCCAGCACACCTCGGTGCGTGCCGTCGCTGCCGAGGCGGTGCAGCGTGCCGTAGGGCGTGGCATCGTCGAGCCACGCGCCGTCGATTTCCTGATACGTCGGGTCGTCCCCGACGATGAAGGCGAACACGCCGTAAATGCCGCCCTCGTCCTCCGTTACGTACAAATCGCCCCGCGTTACGTCCTGCCGCAGCAGCGCTTCCGAGGGGTAGCCGTTGACCCACTGGACGGTGTTGCCGCGCTCGCGCATGAAGGCACGTGCGCTGTCGTAGATGGCCAGTGCGCGGGGAATGTCCGCCGCCGTCGCTTTGCGTACCATATCAGTTTTTCAGGCTTTGCAGCGGAGCGGGAATGCGCCCGCCGCGGGCGATAAAGTCCGCGCTCGACGCCTCGTGGACGGGCATGAGCGGCGCGCTGCCCAGCAGTCCGCCCATCTCCACCATGTCGCCTACGTCCGCACCCTCGACCGGGATGACGCGCACGGCGGTCGTCTTGCTGTTGACCATGCCCACCGCCGCCTCGTCGGCGATGATGGCGGAGATCGTCTCCGCCGTGGTGCTGCCGGGGACGGCGATCATGTCCAGCCCCACGGAGCAGACGCAGGTCATGGACTCTAACTTGTCGATGGTCAGCGTGCCGTCCAGCGCGGCGGCGATCATGCCCTCGTCCTCGGACACGGGAATAAACGCGCCGGACAGGCCGCCCACATGGCCGCTGGCCATGACGCCGCCCTTCTTCACCGCGTCGTTCAGCAGCGCCAGTGCCGCCGTCGTGCCGTGCGTACCGCAGACGGCCAAGCCCATTTCCTCCAAGATACGCGCCACGCTGTCGCCCACCGCCGGGGTCGGCGCGAGCGAGAGGTCCACGATCCCGAACGGCGTGTCGAGCCGCCGCGACGCCTCCGCGGCCACCATCTGCCCCATGCGGGTGATCTGGAAGGCGGTCTTTTTAATGGTCTCCGCCACCACGTCAAACGGCTGTCCCTTGCAGCCCTGCAGGGCGTGGTACACCACGCCCGGGCCGGAGACGCCAACGTTGATGACGCTGTCGGCCTCGCCTACGCCGTGGAATGCCCCGGCCATGAAGGGATTATCCTCCACGGCGTTGCAGAAGACCACTAACTTCGCGCAGCCTAAGCCCTCCCTGTCGGCGGTCAGGCGCGCCGTCTCCTTGATGACGCGCCCCATCTGCGCCACGGCATCCATGTTGATGCCCGCCTTCGTGCTGCCCACGTTGACGCTCGAGCAGACCAGCTCCGTCTGCGCCAGTGCCTGCGGGATGGAGGCGATGAGCCGCCGGTCGCCGGTGGTGTAGCCCTTCTGCACCAGCGCGGAGTAGCCGCCGATGAAGTTTACGCCGCAGGTCTTGGCGGCGCGGTCGAGCGTCAGCGCGAGGGGGACGAAGTCCTCCGATCGGCAGGCTGCCGCCGCGATGGCGATGGGTGTGACGGAGATACGCTTGTTGACGATGGGAATGCCGAACTCGCTCTCGATGTCGCAGCCCGTGCGCACCAGCTTCTCGGCGCGCTTGCAGATCTTGTCGTAGATTTTGTCGCAGCAGCGGCGGATGTCCTCATCCGCGCAGTCAAGCAGGGAGATGCCCATCGTGATGGTGCGAATGTCCAGATGCTGCTTATCCACCATGTTGATGGTGTCGAAAATATTCTGAAGACTCAGCATTTCTCCCACCTCACAGCTTGTGCATGGCATCGAAAATATCCTCCCGCTGAATGCGGATGGACAGTCCCCGACCCTCGCCGTATGCCTTCAGGCCGCTGCGCAGCGTGTCAAACGCCGTTTGGCACTCCGCGAGATCCACCACCATCATCATGGTGAAGTAGCCCTCCATGATGGTCTGACTGATGTCCAGCACGTTGATACGGCTCTCCGCCAGCGTGTTGCACACCCCGGCGATAATGCCGACTTGGTCTTTTCCCACGACGGTAACGATTGCTTTCATGAAATAAGCTCCTTTCGGATAAGAAATATATTGTTCGGTATCTTTGTATCGGAAAATCGATGATTTTTTCGTTCTGCCGATGGCAAACCGGCGACGGCGTACCGTGTGTACGTTGAGGAGGCTTGGCGAAGGCAGAGCGGAAAGAGCGCGGTTTTACTCCAACTCGTCCAGTGTCAGCGAATAGCTCGGCAAAAAATGCTCGCAGAAGTAGTCCAGCTCCGGCAGCGCCATCTCGTCAAGCGCGTCGGCGGTCTGCTGGGCGGCGCGGCGAAACTCATCGTTGCCCGCCTTCAGCTCCTCAATGCACTTGATGTGGGCGGCCAGCTTGTCCGCCGCCTTGACGAGTGCCTCCACCTCCGGGTCGGCCGGGCGGAGCAAATCCTCATAGCTCGCTTGCATCTCCGCAGGCAGCATGGCCAGCAGCTTGCGCTCTGCCACGCGCTCGACGTTTTTGTAGGCGTCGCGGATGTCGGGGTTGTAGTATTTGATGGGCGTGGGCATATCCCCGGTGAGGATCTCCGCCGCATCATGGTAGAGTGCGGCGGCGGCCACCTGCCCGGCGTCCACCTGCCCGCCGAAGTATTCGTTGCGCAACAGCGCCAGCGCGTGCGCCAGCACCGCGACCTGATGGCTATGCTCCTGAATGTTCTCGCTGTAGCTGTTGCGCATGAGTGCCCAACGCTGGATGAAGCGCATTCGGTTGATGTAGGCAAAGAAGTGGTTCATGTTATGTCAACTCCCCTCTGAGTATATCGCCGTCAATTCCAGTGATTTTCACGTTCAGCACTTTATTATGTAAATCGCCATCCGCCACGCCGACGAGACAATAGTTCGGCGCGTGGCCGAGGTAAAGCCCGCCCTTCTCCTGCTCGAACAGCACCTGGTAAGTCCTGCCGACACAGCCGCGCAGGTACTCCTGCCGCAGCCTCTCCGCCACCTCGGCGGCGCGGGCGGCGCGGCGTTCCTTGACGACGGCGGTACACTGGTCGGGCATGGCGGCGGCCTTCGTGCCGGGGCGGACGGAGTAGGGGAAGATGTGCATGGCGGCGAAGCCGCATTGCTCGATAAACGCCAGCGTCTCATCAAACTCCGCCTCTGTCTCTCCGGGAAACCCGGTGATCAGGTCGGTGGTGATGGCGGGGCGGTCAAAATACCGCCGCAGCAGCACTGTGGACTCGAAAAAACGCGCGGTGTCGTACTTTCGGTTCATGCGCCGCAGCGTATCGTCACAGCCGGACTGCATGGACAGGTGGAAGTGCGGGCAGAGGTTCGGCAGCTTGGCCGCTCGGCGGCAGAAGTCCTCGGTGACGGTGCGCGGCTCGAGACTGCCCAGCCGCAGCCGCATCTCTCCCGCCGCGTCGGATACCGCCTCCAAGAGATCGATCAGCGTCTCACCCGTGCCGAGGTCGTGACCCCAGCCGGAAATTTCAATGCCCGTCAGCACCAGCTCACGGTAGCCCTCCTGCCGAAGCCGCGCCGTCTGCGCCACGGCCTCCGATTTCGGCAGCGAGCGCACCGGCCCGCGGGCATAGGGGATGATGCAGTAGGTGCAGAAATTGACGCAGCCGTCCTCGATTTTCAGCATGGCGCGCGTGCGCTCCGCCATGCCGCCTGCGGGCAGCACCTCGAACTCGCGGCGGCGCAGCGCGTCGTCGAGCAGCGTCAGCGGTGCTTTCTCCTGCGCCGCCTGCTCCAAAAGGTCGAGAAAGGCCATGCGGTCGCCCGTCCCGGCGATGAGATCCAGTCCCAGCGAGGCGGCCTCGTCCCCGTGCGTCTGCACGTAACAGCCGCAGGCGGCCACGACCGCGTGTTCGTTCAGCTTACGGCAGCGGCGGAGCATCTGGCGGGATTTTTTATCGCTGACGGCGGTGACGGAGCAGGTGTTGACGATATAAGCGTCCGCCGCGCTGTCAAAGGGGACAAGCTCGTGACCCCGGCGCACCAGCTCCTGCTCCATCGCCTGTGTCTCGTATTGGTTCACCTTGCAGCCCAAGGTGTAGATGGCGATACGCATCTTGCACTTTCCCTCATTCTATCGTATAATGGTTTTCAGGAGGCGGCCATCACGCCGACCTCGTAATTCCCATATTATACTTGATTTCGCCGCGGCTGACAAGCCCCGGCTTAGGAAAACAGGAGAAGCGTATGATCTACTTGGACAACGCGGCCACCACGCCCGTCCCGAAGGCGGTGGCCGAGACGGTGTATGACGTGCTGACGAGCCACTGGGGCAACCCCTCCTCCCAGTACCCCATCGGGCAGGAGATGAAAAAAGCGGTCGAGCGCTGGCGCGGCGTGATTGCCGCCGCGCTGGGCTGCCCGGCGGAGCGGCTGTACTTCACCTCCTGCGGCACGGAGAGCGACAACTGGGCGATCCACGCCGCGCTGTGGCACGGCCGCCGCGTCGGCAAGCACATCATCACCACCTCCGTGGAGCATAGCGCCATCCTCGAACCCTGCAAGCTCTTGCAGCAGCAGGGCTATGACGTGACATACCTCAAGCCCGACCGCGACGGGAATATCTCCGTCTCGCAGGTGGCGGACGCGCTGCGCGAGGACACGGTGCTGGTGTCCATCATGCTCGTGAACAACGAGACGGGCTGCGTCTTCCCCGTCGCGGAGACGGCGCGGCTGCTGCGCGAGAAAAACTCCCCCGCCCTGCTGCACTGTGACGCGGTGCAGGGTTTTCTGAAGGTCCCCTGCGACCCGGCGGGCTGGGGCGTGGACCTGATGAGTCTCTCCGGCCACAAGCTCGGTGCGCCCAAGGGCATCGGTGCGCTGTATATCTCCCCGCGCCTCTCCCAGCCGCGTCCGCTGCTGCCCGGCGGCGGTCAGGAGCGCGGGCTTCGCTCCGGCACGGAGGCCACGGCGCAGATCGCGGGCTTCGCCAAGGCCGTGGCGCTGCGGCTTGAACATTACGACGCAAAGCTCGCCCACATGGCCGCGCTGCGCGACGATTGCCTCCAAAAGCTCCTACACATGGGCGGCGTGGTGCAGGTCGGCCGGGGAAGCGCCCCGCACATTCTTTCCGTCTCGCTCGTGGGCTACCCCAGCGGCAACATCGTCACGGAGCTGGGCGCGGAGGGCATCTGTATCTCCGCAGGCTCCGCCTGCCATCAGGGCAAGGCCAGCCACGTCGTCTCCGCGCTCGGTCTGGACAAGAAGACCGCCGCCGGGGTCATCCGTATCTCCTTCTCCCCCGACAACACCGCCGAGGATGTGGACGCTCTGTGCGACGCGCTGCGCCGCCACCGGGACAGCCGCTTCCCCATGCTTTGATTTAAGAGGTAATACATCTATGCTGCAAGCACTCAAACGCGACCGCGGCTTCTACCGCTATCTCGCCTCCCTTGCCGCGCCCATCGCGCTGCAAAACCTCATCACGTTCTCCCTCGGCCTCATCGACACGCTGATGGTCAGCCGCCTCGGCAACGACGAGATGGCCGCCGTCACCGCCGCCAACGTCCCGGTCTTCCTGCTCATCTCCATCGTCTTCGGTGTGCAGTCCGGCGTGGGCATTCTCATCAGCCAGTATTGGGGCAAGCGCGACCTGCAAAGCATCAGCCGCGCTATCGGCGTGGCCGCCTTTCTCGGCGTGAGCCTCGCGCTCGTCATCGCCGTCGTGCTGTTCCTTTGGCCCGTGGAGATCATGGACCTCATGAGCAACAAGCACCACCTGTCGCTGCTCGGTGCGCCGTATTTGCGCGTCATCGGCTTTTCCTACGTCTTCAATATGCTCTCGTCCATCTACGTCAGCGCGCAGCGCAGCGTGGAGAACGCGAGCTTCGGCATGAAGCTCTTCGCCATGTCCACACTGCTCAACACCGGGATGAACTACCTGCTCATCTTCGGCAAGTGCGGCTTCCCCATGCTGGGCGTGGAGGGCGCGGCCATTGCCACGCTTTTAAGCCGTGTGGCGGAGTTCCTCGTCTGCCTCTTCTGCGCCCTGCGCAGCCGCACCATTCCGCTTGACCTCCGCGCCCTCCTGCGTCCCGGCTGGGAAATGCTCCGCCGCTTCGTCAAGTACGCCTCCCCGGTCATGCTCAACGAGCTTCTGTGGGGACTCGGCAACAGTATGCTGACGGTTATTTTAGGCCACACCACCGTCTCCGTGGCCTACCTCGCAGCCAACGGCGTCATGGGCAATCTCAACCGCCTCTTCCTCGTTGTCTGCTTCGGCCTCGGCGCGGCCACCGCCGTCATTATCGGCAAGGCCATCGGTGAGGGACAGAGCCACGACGAGCTGATGGCTCTTTCCAAGACGCTCTCGTGGGTCACCATCCTCGTCGGCACGGTGCTGGCGGCGTTCGCGCTGCTGCTCGTCCCGCTGCTGTTCCGGCCCGTCATTTTCCCGCTCTTCGAGCTGTATGACCTCAGCGCCCATTTGGCCACCACGCTGGCCGTGACGGGCTTTGCCACCATCCCGCTCCACGCCTACGCCATCTCCGCCGTCACGGGCATTCTCCGCGCAGGCGGCGACGTCCTTTGGTCCACGGTCATCGACCTTGCGCCGCAGTGGGTGCTGGCGCTGCCGCTGACGGCAGTGCTGGCACTGGCCGTGGACGCCGACCCGTGGTTTATCTCGCTGGCCATTCAGGCGGAGAGCTTCGCCAAGTGTCCCGTCTGTCTTTGGCGCATCCGCTCCCAAAAGTGGATACACGATGTCACGCTGCCGGAAATGCCGCGCACGTGACGTATATAGACCGACAGGCCATCAAATTTCTTTCAAAGGAGTGACTGCCATGTGCCCCACCAATGCACGGCTCTCCGCGGAGGCCTCCGTATGACCGCCCGCACCGCCCAAGGCCGCAGACGCCGCCTCAAGCCGCTGCTGCTCCTGCTCTTCGCCGTCATCATTGCGGCGGGACTGGTGGCGGCGGTGGTCACGTCGCTGCGCCCTGCCCGCGAAACAGAGCCGGAGGCCGACCCGCACGAGGGGCAGGTCTACCTCAACGACGGTGCGAATATGATCTGGCACACGCCGCTTGTAAACGTCCCTGTCAGCACCGTCGAGCCGAACGAATTTGTCCTCGACGGCGAGCGCATCCGCTACACTGGGGCGAGCTTCGCCACGCGCTGGGGCGTGGACGTGTCGAACCATCAGGGCAGCATCGACTGGGACGCCCTGAAATCGCAGGGCATTGAATTTGCCTACCTGCGCGTCGGCCTGCGTGGCTACGGCGCGCAGGGGACGCTCTACACCGACCGTTCCTTCGAGAGCTACTACGAGGGCGCACGGGCGGCGGGCATCGACGTGGGCGTGTACTTCTTCTCGCAGGCACTCACCGTCCGCGAGGCCGCCGACGAGGCGCTCTTCGCCCTCAAGCTGCTGGACGGGCGGACGCTCCAGCTCCCCGTCTACTACGATTGGGAGACGGTCAGCAGCGACGACTCGCGCACCGCAGACTGCGACAAGCGTTACCTGACCGCCTGCGCCTCGGCGTTCTGCAGCATCATCGAGCAAGGCGGCTATGAAAGTGGCGTCTACCTCAACCGCCAGCAGGGCTACTACCACTACGACCTGCGCTCCCTCTCCGGCCGCTCTCTTTGGGTGGCGGACTACGCCGACTATCCGGATTTCTACTACGCCTACGACGTTTGGCAGTACGCGAACGACGCAGCGCTGGATGGTGTCAACACGGTCGTTGACCTGAATTTGGAGTTCCGCCCGGTAAGTTGACATAATGCAACGCGCCGCCTCATTCGGGATTAAAAAAACGCTTTGCGCCGTGTATTTTCCATTGACATCCCACGCCCGATTTGCTATAATGGCCGCCGATATAAGGCAGCGGCCGCCGGGCGGTCGTGCCTATCTTCTTTTTTGGAGGCGCATATCCCGTGGACACAAAGCTCGATGAGGGAGAAAAAAAGGTTTTCCGGGGCGAGGCCGCACTGTTGCTGGCCGTTGTCATCAACAGCTTCGGCGTGGTATTGATGCTCTACTCCGGCTCAGGTATTTCAGCCATATCCAGCGTACCGTTCGCCTTTTCGGAGGTAATTCCCGCGCTGTCCCTCGGCACATGGACGTATATTTTTCAGGGACTGCTGGTGATCAGCCTGATGCTCCTGCGCCGCCGCTTCGTGGTCGAGTACCTCGGCAGCTTCGTGGTGGGCTTTATCTTTGGCGAGATGCTGGATGTCCACGAGCTGTGGATCAACGTCCTGCCGGACGGCCTTGGGTGGCGCGTGCTGTATTTCATCGTCAGCTACCTGCTCATCAGCGTCGGTATCGCACTCTCCAATCGCTGCTGCCTGCCCATTATTCCGACCGACCTCTTCCCGCGCGAGCTGTCGCACATCCTCGGCGTGGGCTATCCCAAGGTCAAAATCATCTTCGACGTGACCTGTCTGGCCGTCACCGCCGCAATGACGATTTGCTTCCTCGGCCACCTCGACGGGCTTGGTATCGGCACGATCGTGGCCGCATTCACCACGGGCAAGGCCGTCGGCCTGGTCGGCGGCGAGCTTGACCGCCACGTCCGCTTCGTCTCGTTTCTCTCAAAATAATTTGAAGCTATCTTGCAGCTGCAAACAACGCTGTGTTATGCGCTGAACTCTTGCTAAACCGTTGCAGGGGACGATGTCCACATCGTCCCGCCGCGCCAACGGCGCGACTGACTCCCTTGTGTGAAGGGAGGTGGCAGCGCGAGGTGTTGACGGAGGGGTTGTCCCGCGGTGCGTCAAGGACGCCGCCCCCTACAAACGGTTCGCCGAGGGCACGGTGCGGGGCAAGCACAACACAACATGAGAACACAAAAAAGGAACGCCTCGGCGTTCCTTTTCAGCCTGTCAAAAAGTCTCACAGAGTTTGCCGCCCGCAGGCGGCAAAAGAGTAAAATCATTTTCTCTCGCGACCTGTGCGTGAGAGAAAATACTTCTCAGGCTGTCAGTGTGGAATTTGTCCGTCTCGGACGGACAAATTATGCGCGCAGCAGCCTGCAAGCCTTTTGTCGGAAAAACCGGAGTTTTTTCCGACAGTCTCAAGGAACGCCTCGGCGTTCCTTTTTGCGTCTATCATACTTCGTTATTGCCCCTTATGGCGTCGGCAGACGGCGCGGTAGATGAGATACCCCGCGATCGCGGCGACGAGTGCCGCGCCGAGGGCGATGGCCGCCGCCTTGTAGTTCTGCGTACCCAGCGCACCGCCGCCCACGGTCGAGGTGACGATGGACGGCAGCCGCCCAAGCGTGGCGATGAGCAGCCACGACCGCCACGTCATGTCGGTCAGCCCCGCGAAGTAGCACAATAGGTCCTTCGGCGTGCCGGGGACGGTGAAGATGAGCCAAAAGAGCGCGTTGCCCTTGGGCGAGGTGTGGAGGAAGCGCAGGCTGTCCAGCTTCTCCGCCGGGAAGAAGACCTCCGCCAGCGGCCGACCGAAGCGGCGCACCAGCGCGAACACCGCTGCGCTGCCCAGCACCGCGCCGATGAGGCACAGCACCGTCCCCCACCACGCGCCGAAGGCATAGCCGCCCGCGATTTCCAGCGGTTCGCCGGGGATGATGGCCACCACGACCTGCAAAAACACCATGCCGACGTAGGCGATGCAGCCCCACGCACCGTGACTGTCCACCCATGCGTGGAACAGCTCCGGCTGGCGGGCAAAGCGGAGTATGGGGCGTCCCACGAACCACGCCAGCGCCGCGCTGAAGACGACGAAGATGACGATGGCCGCGACAGAGATGATCTTTTTCTCTTTTTCCGTGAATTGACGCTTCATGGGGACTGCCTTTCCGTGATGCTGCAGCGTTCTATCTGCTGAGATGAAAACAGCATACCACGAATGATGGCGAAGTATATGAACGAAACTTTAAGTTTCTTTTATTTTGGCCTGTTTTACTCTTTTGTATGCACGTTGATATACTCCGCCCGGAGCTTGGAGTAGAGAATGGTCTGACTGCTGTAAAGCCCGCAGTAGCCGGACAGCAGGTAGCTCACCGCGCAGGCGGCGGCGAAGTAGGTCGCGCCGTCCGCACCGAACAGCTCCGCGCTGAGGATGACCGAGGCGATGGGGCAGTTCACCGCGCCGCAGAACACCGCTACCAGCCCGATGGCCGCCGCAAAGCTTGGCGGCAGTCCCAGCAGCGTCCCGGCGGCGCAGCCGAACGTCGCGCCGATGAAAAACGATGGCACGACCTCGCCGCCCTTGAAGCCGAAGCCGATGGTGACGGCGGTGAAGGCAATCTTCAAAAACCACGCGCAGCCGTCAGCCTGTCCGCCCTCGATGGCGCGGGTGATGACGTCCATGCCTACGCCGTTATAGTCGGTCGTGCCGAGTGCAAGCGTCGCCAGAATGATCAGCCCGCCGCCCACGGCGGCGCGGAGAAAGCTGTTTTTCAGCCACCGCTTCGCCGCCCGCTCCGTCAGGTGCAGCCCGCGGCAGAAGAGGATGGCCACGATGGCGCAGCCCACGGCCAGCACCGCAACGCGCCCGAGCGTCGGCCAGTTGAAGTCCGGTGCGGTCACGGTGAAGCGCGTGGGAGACGTTCCCAGCAGCCCCGCGACGTAGTACCCGGTCAATGAGGCGGTGATGCACGGCAGCAGCCCGGCGTAGTACAGAACGCCGACGCTGATGACCTCCAAGGCGAAGACCGTGGCGGTCAGGGGCGTGCCGAAGAGCGCGGAGAACACGCCGCTCATGCCGCACAGCGTGGCCAGCGGCAGCTCCTTTTCACCCAAGTGCAGCAGCACCCCGGCGCGGTAGCCGATCCCACCGCCGATTTGCAGCGCCGCGCCCTCGCGCCCGGCACTGCCGCCGAAGAGGTGGGTGATGATGGTGGAGAGGAAGATGAGCGGCACGAGCAGCGTCGGGATACGCTTGCCGAAGTGGACGGACTCGATGATGTCGTTCGTCCCTGCGCCCTCCAAGCGGCAGAGGTTGTACAGCCCCGCAATGACCACGCCGCCCAGCGGCAGGAGAAACAGTATCCACGGGTGCGCCAGACGCACGGAGGTGGCGAGGTCCACGCCGAGGTGGAACGCCGCGCCCGCAACACCGCCGACGACGCCCACCAGCGCACCCACGAGCATCCATTTCAGCAGCGCGACCGCGTAGAGGTTCATATGCTCGACCTGCCGCCTCAGCTTGTCCATGATATCCCGGCCTCCCCTCGTATTCTGCGCCAAATGGCGAAAATCAACGCGCATCACTGCGCACTCCAGCGAGTATAACAGCTCTGCCGCCGTTTGTCAAATGGCGCGCATAAGATGAGTACGTGCCGCCCTTACGTACCGCCCTCCATAAACGCTCGTAGGGCGGGGTGCCCTCACCCCGCCGCCGCGCCAACGGCGTACCATCGTGGAACCGCGTGTGGGGGCAGAGGGGGTTCGAATTTCCCTCTTTCCCCTCGAAACGACAATAGGGAGGGCTGTGGCCCTCCCTATTGAATTCCCCTCCCGGGCCGCGCCCTGCGGGCGCGGCGGCAGCAAAGCCTTATATTTTAATCAGCTCGTAGTCCCTCGTCCCGATACCGATTTTCTCCCCATGCGCAAGGCAGCTCCGCCAGTTGGTGTCGGGGTGGATGTGCTGGAAGTGGTCGTGGCCGCACCGCGCCTCTTCGTCCAGCTCGTCCACGGCAGAGCCGCGCAGCGGCGTCTGTGCGTTCACCGCGTCCACACAGGCCATGTCGAGCGCCACCGGGTCGAACGAGGCGAACATTCCCACGTTGGGGATGATGGCCATGTCGTTCTCCGAGTGGCAGTCGCAGTTGGGCGACACGTCGATGACCAGCGAGATATGGAAGCACGGGCGTCCGTCCACCACCGCCTTGGTGTACTCGGCGATCTTGCAGTTGAGGTTGGTGGTCGTCTCGTCCCAGTTGATGCGCACGGCGTCCTTGGGACAGACCGCGATGCACCGCCCGCAGCCGACACATCGGTCGTGGTCGATGTGCGCCTTGCCGTTTTCGATGATCGGCGCGTCGTGGGCGCAGATCTTGCGGCACTGGCCGCAGCCGATGCAGTGCTTCTGCGATATATGGGGCTTGCCCGCGTTGTGCTGCTCCATCTTTCCGGCGCGGCTGCCGCAGCCCATGCCGATATTTTTCAGGCACCCGCCGAAGCCCGCCTGCTCATGCCCCTTGAAATGGCTCAGGGAGATGAACACATCCGCATCCATGATGGCGCGGCCGATCTTGGCGTTTTTCACGTACTCGCCGCCCACGACCGGGACCTCCACCTCGTCGCTGCCCTTTAAGCCGTCGGCAATGATGATCTGACAGCCCGTGGTCATCGGGTTGAAGCCGTTGAGCATGGCACTGTCGAGGTGGTCGAGCGCGTTCTTCCGCCCGCCGACGTAGAGGGTGTTGCAGTCGGTCAAAAACGGCTTGCCGCCGCGCTCCTTGACGAAATCGGCCACCGTCTTCGCCCAGTTCGGGCGCAGGAAGGCCAGATTGCCCGGCTCGCCGAAGTGCAGCTTGATGGCCACAAATTTGTCGGCAAAGTCGATCTCGCCCATCCCCGCCGTCTTCATCAGGCGCGTCAGCTTTTGCTGCAAGTTCTCGTGAAAGTCCGCCCGCAGGTCGGCAAAATACACCTTGGATGCCATATAAAGCCCTCGCTTTCGCATTTTTATCCCCACCAGTATAGCACATTCCCCGGAAATATGCTATACTGAATTTCCGAAAGGAGGTGCGCCATGCGCTTACTGACACATACCGTGGCGCGCGGGGAGGACGGCCAGACCGTCCGGCAGCTTCTGCGCACCCTGTGGCATATCGACCACAGCTTTCTCAGCCGACTGAAATTCCGCGGTGCGATTACCCTCAACGGCGCGGCGGTCACGGTGCGCGCCGTGGCGCACACCGGGGACGTGCTGCGGGCGGACGTGTCCGACCTGCCGGGCGAGAACCCGCACATCCGCCCCGTGCCGTTCCCGCTGGACGTTCTCTACGAGGACGAGGATCTGCTGCTTCTCAACAAGCCCGCCGGAATTGCCCTCCATCCCGCCGCGCTGACGGAGGAGGCAGTGACGATAGCGGGTGCGGTGGCATGGTATCTCAAAAGCGATACGTTCCACGCCGTCAACCGCCTCGACCGCGGCACGACCGGGGTGATGGCCGTGGCGAAGACCGGGTTTGTCCACGCCCGCTGCATGGCGCAGCTCCACACGCCGGACTTTCAGCGGGACTACCGCGCCGTGTGCGAGGGTGTCCCCGACCCGCCCGCGGGCGACATCGACCTGCCGCTTGGCCGCGCCGAGGGGTCGCTTTTGAAGCGGAGACCTGACCCGGCGGGGCAGGCCGCGCACACCCACTACGAGGTGCTGTCGGCAGCACATGGCCGCGCACTGCTCCGCCTGACACCGACCACGGGGCGCACCCACCAGCTTCGCGTGCATATGGCGGCCATTGGCTACCCGCTCACTGGGGATTGGCTCTACGGCACGGAGGATCGGGCGCTGATCACCCGCCCGGCACTCCACAGCGATCACCTGCGCATGGTGCAGCCCGTCACCGGGGCGGTTATTGAGGTCACAGCGCCGCTTCCCGACGATATGCGCCGTTTATTGGCGTAAAAACGAACGAAAACGCCTCCCCAAAGGCCCCTTTCAGGCCGATTTCGGGAGGCGTTTATGTCACTTGTTTTGCGCGTACAGCACGGCAAGGCCGCGCAATATGAGGTCATCCGCTCGGATGATCTCGTGTTTGCAGGCCGGGAGAATGACCGACGCGAGGCCGCCCGTGGCCACCACGGTGGCCGCCTGCCCAAGCTCGGCTTCCATGCGCTCGATCATCCCATCGAGCAGCATGGCCGCGCCGAGAATGCAGCCGCTCTGCATACACGTCACGGTGTTCGTGCCGATGGCCTTCTCCGGCACGGAGAGGGGGATGCTCGGCAGGAGTGCCGCGTTGCCGCAGAGCGAGGCGATGGAGAGATTCGCACCGGGCAAAATTGCACCGCCGCGGAACGCGCCCTGCGCGTCCACGACCGCGACGGTGGTGGCCGTCCCCATGTCGATGAGCAGCAGCGGCGGGCGGTGGATGTCCAGCGCGCCGACAGCGGCGGCCAGCAGGTCGGCGCCCAGCGTCTCCGGCTCGTCGATGAGGAGCGGGAGGTCGCAGCGGACGTTCTGCCCGAGGACGAGCGGCTCTTTGCCTGTAAGCAGCCGCGCCGCGTGCTGCAGCGATTTGGTGACGGGCGGGACGACGGAGGAGATGATGATCTGCTCGATGTCCTGCCGCGAGATGTCCGATAGCGCTAAGAGCTGGGAGAGGGCGGCGGCATAGTCGCCGCCCATGCCGTCACGCCGCGTGGCGAGGCGGAAGGCGCGGCGGGGCGTCTTGCCCTCCATGCAGCCCACCACAATGTTGGTATTGCCAACGTCCAGTGCCAGCAGCATTGCGATGCCTCCCCTCGCGTTAAGCGTTCGTGCGCCGTGTGGCCAGTCGGCCGCGGCTGAACAGCACCGCCTTGGCGATGGCCGCCCCGGTGAAGAAGCTCACCACAGCCTCGACAAGCCCGTTGACGCCCACGAAGAGCAGCACGAAGAGGAAGACGCTGCTCGTGCCTAAGCCCTGCGCGATGGCCTGAAGGAAGTCGCTCTGATAGAAGAAGAGACACAGCGTGGTCATGAACAGCGCGGTGTTGCACAGCGCACCGGCCAGCCCCGCCGCGCCGAACGACCAGAGGTTGCGCTTGTCGAACTTATGCAGCCACTTGAAGACGAGGCCGCAGATGAAGCCCGCCAAAATACGGGTCGGGACGCAGACGAGGAATGTCCCAACGGGGTCAATGGCCAGCAGTGCCACGCCGAAGGTGCTTTTTCCGAAGCACTCCCAAAAGCTGATGCACCCGAAGACACCGCCCAAAAAGGCACCTGCGCCCGGCCCTAAGACAATGGCGCCCACGATGACAGGAACGAGGAAGATCGTGATTTCCAGCCCGGCGGTTTTAATCATGCCAAGCCCGGTCAGCTCCAGCAGCAGCATGATCGCCACCAGCACGGAAAGCCGTACCATGTCCTGCACCGCAAGGCGCGTGCGTTTCGTTTCGTTATTCATATGTTACCTCCTGCTGCCGCCTCCGTCCGGCGGAGTGCGGCGCTTACTCGCATGATACCACATTTTCAGTTTTTTGCAAGTATATTCGTGAAGATTTTCACGATTTTTTTCGCTTAGCCGCGTTTTGCTGTGGCGCAATCGAAAAATCTGTGCTATACTGCCGATAAGCACATCGGCAGGGAGGATATTGGCATGAAGAAAATCGCGGTCATCACCGGGGCGTCCAGCGGCATGGGCAAGCGGTTTGCCGAGCGGGTCGGCGAGTTCGGCACGTTCGACGAGGTGTGGGTCATCGCGCGGCACGGCGAGAAGCTGGAAGCTTTGCGGGAAACCGTCCCCTTTCCGCTGCGCACCCTGCCGCTTGATTTGACGGATCGGGGGAGCTTTGAGGTCTACGCGGCCGCACTGGAGGAAGCGCCCGTCGAGATTGGGCTGCTCGTCAACGCCAGCGGGTACGGGAAGTTCGCCGCCGTGGCGGACACGTCCTTGAAGGTCAACCTGAACATGACCGATTTGAACTGTCAAGCGGTGGTGGCCATGTGCCGCTTGAGCATTCCCTATATGGCACGCGGCGGGCAGATCATCAACATCGCCTCCGTGGCGGCGTTCCAGCCCATCCCCTATATCAATATCTACGGCGCGACGAAAGCGTTTGTTCTGAGCTTTAGCCGCGCGTTGAACCGAGAGCTGCGCGCTCACGGCGTGGCGGTGATGGCGGTGTGTCCGTTCTGGACGAAGACGGCGTTTTTTGACCGCGCCGTTGTGTCCGAGGAGAAGCCCGTGGTGAAGAAATACGTGGCCATGTACGACCCGGAGGACATCGTCACCCGCGCGTGGCGGGACGCGAAGCGGGGAAAGGACGTGTCGAAGTACGGCTTTATCGCCCGCTCGCAGGCCGCGCTGACGAAGCTTTTGCCGCACCGCATGGTGATGGATATTTGGCAGGCGCAGCAGGGGTTGGAGTGAGTGTACGCGGCGAGCGGTGTGTAGGGGGCGTCGAGGACGCCGCACCCTACGGACTTCACCGATGACGGGCAGGCTTATTGACAGCATACACAGAAATTCGGACAGGAGCAAAGGAGACGGACGATGGCACAGTTGTATTTCAAATATGGCGCGATGGGGTCGAGCAAATCCGCCAATGCGCTGATGGCGCGGTTCAACTACGAGGAACGCGGACAGGAGACGCTGATGGTCAAGCCGCGGCTCGACAGCCGCGACGGCGACCACATGGTCTACTCGCGTATCGGCCTCAAGCACCCCTGCGTCTACTTCGACGAGATGCGTGCCATGCCGGATGCGGACTTGCAGCGCTACGCCTGTATCATCATCGACGAGGCGCAGTTTCTGACGAAGGACGAGGTCTACTACCTCGTTCACCTCGTGGACGACTGCGGCATTCCCGTGATCTGCTACGGGCTGCGGGCGGACTTCAAGGGCGATCTCTTCGAGGGCAGCTACCATCTGCTCGTGCTGGCGGACAAGCTGGAGGAGGTCAAGACCATCTGCTGGTGCGGCAAGAAGGCGGCGTTCAACGCCCGGTTCGACGAAAGCGGCCATGTGGTCAAGGAGGGTGCACAGGTGGTGCTGGGCGCGAACGATAAGTACATCGGTCTGTGCCGCCGCCACTGGATGCGCGGCGATCTCGGCCCGGACTTTGACATTCACAAGGTATGATCTGTACGCTTTGTCCCCGCCGCTGCGGCGCGGAACGGACGGCGGCATCGGGCGGCGGCTTTTGCCGTATGCCCGCCGGGCTGCGTGTGGCGCGGGCGATGCTGCACCACTGGGAGGAGCCGCCCATCTCCGGCCAAAACGGCGCGGGGACGGTCTTCTTCTCCGGCTGCACGCTGCGCTGCGCCTACTGCCAAAACGGCGACATTTCCGCCGGAGGCTTCGGGAAAAATATTTCTCCGGCGCGGCTGCGGGCAATTTTTGAAGAACTGATCGCGCAGGGCGCACACAACATCGAGCTGGTCACGCCCACGCATTTTCTGCCGTGGATCCTCCCGGCACTTACGCCCAAGCTCCCCGCGCCGCTCGTCTACAACTGCGGCGGCTATGAGCGCGTGGAGACGCTGCGCTTGCTCGAGGGGCTGGTGGACGTATATCTCCCCGACCTCAAGTACGCCGATGCGGCGTTGGCGGGGACGCTCTCCGGCGCGGCGGATTACTTTCCCGTGGCCTGCGAGGCCATCCGGGAGATGTACCGTCAGACGGGGCCGTATGTGATGGAGGACGGGCTTTTGAAGCGCGGCGTGGTCATCCGCCACCTCGTCCTGCCGGGGTATCTGGACAACACGCGCCGCGTGCTGGACTGGGTCGCGGAGACGTTCGCGCCGGGGGAGGTGCTGGTGTCTCTCATGAGCCAGTATACGCCGACACCGAACATGACCGGGCGCATGGCGCGGCGTGTGACGGCGGCGGAGTACCGCGCCATGGTGGACTATATGCGCAACTGCGGCATGGAAGACGGCTTCGTGCAGGAACGCACCTCGGCGCAGGAGCTTTATACCCCGGCCTTTGACGGCGGCGGTGTGTGAGTTTTCGGGATACGGACGGTGAGGCAGATCTCACTGTCCGTATCTTTTCTTGCGACTTGTGCGCCCACGCCCGCGCCGCGCATGAGACGAATGCCGCGCTCCACGCTGTTGAGGAAGAGGCGCACGTCCTTGATGATGTAGGTGGGACGGCGGTGGGGCGGCTCGGTCTGATGCGTTTGCAGAAGGCGGTCGATGTACGCCTCCGACTGCGCGACGTTCAGCGCTTGTTTGCCTATGTACTCCACCGCCTGAAGCCGCGTCTCCCCGTCGCCGAGGCGCAGCAGCGCACGGGCGTGACGCTCGGTGAGGCCGTAGCGGTGCAGTGCGTCCACGACCGTTTCCTCCAAGTGCAGCAGACGGAGCTTGTTGGCCACGGCGGACTGGGAGCGTCCCAGCTTCTCCGCCGCCTGCTGCTGGCTGAGGCTGTAGCGGCGGATGAGGGAAGCGATGGCGGTGGCCTCCTCCATGTAGTCGAGGTCGCGCCGCTGCAAGTTCTCGATGAGTGCCAGCATGGCTGCGTCTTCTTCGCCCACGCGGGCGATGAGGCAGGGGACGTGGTGCAGCCCGGCGATACGGGCGGCGCGCAGGCGGCGTTCGCCCGCCACCAGCTCATAGATCCCGCCGCGGTCGCGCACCGTGAGCGGCTGCAGGATGCCGTAGGCGGTGATGCTCGCGGCCAGCTCACGCAGGGCGTCCTCGTCAAAGCGGCGGCGCGGCTGCTGCGGGCTGGGGCGGAGGGAGGTGATGGGCAGGTAGCGGACACGGCTGGAGAGAAATTCGGATTTTTGGTCACGTTTCATGTGCGTTCCCCCTTCGGTGAAATTGCACGGGGATAACCCGCGTCTGCTGCCATTTTACACCGTAGGTGCCGCGAAGCAGCACGCATTTTGTCGGGAAATCAGGGGGAATGCGGCAGGGGAGAGGTCGGGCGTATTGAGGAGACTGCCTGAGTTGTAAAGAAATTGTGACATATGCTACAAAGGGGTTGCTATTTGCAGGGGAAATCTGCTACAATGCGTGGTACTATCTGAGGGAGGGAAACGCAAACCATGCAGCGCATCAAGGAATTCTTCAAAACGCACCCCCACGCATGGTGGGGCTTTTATCTGCCGGTGTATCTGGCGATGTTCTTCACCATCGAGCATTTCATCACTGACAACTACTGGGCGACGCAGACCGCGCTCGATGCGGCCATCCCGTTTTGCGAGTGGTTCATCTTCCCCTACGTCTCGTGGAGCCCGCTGCTGGTGGTGCTGGGCATTTACCTTATCTTGAAGGACGGCGAGAGCTTTCGCCGCTATATGTGGTATATCATGCTCACGTTTACCACCGCTGTGGTTTTCTGCGTCCTGCTGCCGAACGGGCAGGATCTCCGCCCCGCCGTGATGGAGCATCATAACGCCGCCTCGTGGCTCGTGGCCTATACCTACTCCATCGACACGAACACGAACGTGTTCCCCAGCGTTCATGTGCTGGGCGTGATGGCTGCGCTCGCCGCCGTGTGGAACACGCCGGGGCTGAAAAAGGGCGGCTGGCGGTGGGGCGCGACGCTCTACGGCGTTCTCATCATCGTCTCCACCATGTTTGTCAAGCAGCACGCCGTGCTGGATGTGCTGTCCGGCATTTTCACCGGGTGTATCGCGTATGCGTTCGTCTATCTGATCGTCGGCCGCCGCCGCGACAAGCGGCTGAAAGGGGAGGTGTGACCGTGGAGCAGAGCCGTTCTCCGCTTTTTGAGGGGATCAGCGCGGAGTCCCGCGCCGCGATGAAGATTTGCTTCGGCGTGCGGGAGCAGCGTTTCCGCACCGATGAGGTGATCTATGATTTTTCTGCCCACCGCGACCTCATCGGCGTGCTGGCCGAGGGCAGTGCCGTGGTCGAGCGTATTGACAGGCAGGGCAGCCGCACCATTTTGGAGCATTTGGAGACGGGCGGCGTCTTCGGGGAGATGCTCATGTTTGAGAATGTCGCCGGTGACAGTATCACCGTCGTCGCCGAGCGGCCGTGCCGCGTGTGCTTCATGGCCGCAAGCCACGTGACGCGCCGCTGCGAGAATGCCTGCGACCACCACAGCCGCATGGTCGAGAATATGTTCCGCCTTGTGGCGGACAAGGCCACGGCGCTCTCCGAACGGGTGGAGGTGCTGAGCCGCCGCAGCATTCGGGAAAAGCTGCTGTGCTATTTCTCACTCCTTGCCGCCAAGGCGGGCGGCAGCGGCTTTTCGCTGCCGTTTTCGCTCAGTGCGCTGGCGGATTATATCTCCGCCGACCGCAGTGCCATGATGCGTGAGCTGAAAAAAATGCGCGAGGAAAACCTCGTGACGGTGCAGGGACGAACGGTCACGCTCCACGTAGGGATTGTGTGATATATTAGAACATAAAAAACAACGGCGCGGGGCGCCGTTGTTTTTATGCTTTGAAATGATTTTTATAGGCTTTGAAAAGCTTTTTCGCTTACTCCTCGTCTGCGGCGGGGGTGAGCAGGGCGCGGATGGAGAGAGAGATCTTCTGCTTCTCCTCGTCGATGGCGGTGATCTTCGCGTCTACCATTTCACCCTCGGTCAGCACGTCACCGGGCTTCTCGATGCGGCGGTCGGCGATCTGGGAGATGTGGATCAGGCCGTCCACACCGGGGACGACCTCAGCGAATGCGCCGAAGGTCATCAGCTTGACGATACGGACGTTGGCCACGTCGCCGACGTGATACGTCTCCATGAACTTGTCCCAAGGATTGCAGGAGCGATCCTTCACGCCGAGGGAGATCTTGTGCTTCTCCGGGTCGAAGGAGATGACATACACGTCCAGCGTGTCGCCCACGGAGACGACCTCGGCCGGATTCTTGATACGGCTCCAAGACAGCTCGGAGATATGCACCATGCCGTCCACGCCGCCGATGTCCACAAACACGCCGTAGGAGGTCATGGACTTCACCGTGCCGGTGTAGCGCTTGCCGACCTCGATGTTGTTCCAAATCTCCGCCTGCGCGGCCTGACGTGCCTCGTAGGTCACGGCCTTGATCGAGCCGACGACGCGGCGGCGGGCGCGGTTGACCTCGGTGATACGCAGGGAGACGGTCTGACCGATCATTTCGCTCAGCTCCGCGCCGCGGGGCTGGCCGGACTGAGAGGCGGGAACGAACACGCGCACGCCCTTGACGTTGACGACGATGCCGCCCTTATTCTCCTCCGTGACCTTGCCCTCGAGGGTGGTCTTCTCCTCGCGGGCCTTCTCGATGTCTTCCCAGACCTTCACGGCGTCCAGACGCTTCTTGGAGAGCATGGCGTAGCCCTCCACGTCGTTGACGCGGATGATGTACGTCTCAATCTCGTCGCCGACCTTGACGACGTCCTCGGGCTTGAGGTTGGGGTCTGCGGAAAGCTCGTCCACGGAAATGTAGCCCGCCTGCTTGCAGCCCAAGTCCACCTGCACCTCGGTAGGGCCAATGGCCGTCACGATACCGGTTACCTTCTCTCCTGTATTCAAAGTCTTAAAAGATTTCTCCAGCATTTCCTCGAAGCTCTCTTCCGCAGCTTCCATGTTCTTGATCTCTTCGCTCATCGTTGCATATACCTCCTTAATAATGCCCGCAGGCGTGGACGCGCCGGCTGTAAGCCCCGCCACAGAACATCCTTTAAGAAAGTCAACCCTTAGCTCCTCCGCGCCCTCTATCTGATAGACGGCGGGGCATCTACTCCTGCTGATCTCTGTCAAGTGTTTGGTATTGGCGCTCTTACGGTCTCCGACCACGACCATCACGTCCACCCTCGCGGCCAGTTCCGCCGCCTCAGATTGACGCTTATGCGTAGCAGAACATATTGTATCAAATATTTTTGCGTTTGTATACTCTTTTTTTAGAATTTTCAAAGTATTTTCCCAAACTGCACGGATACAGGTGGTCTGTGCCACGGCCAGTATGGGCAAATTGCGCCTTTCGGGGTCCTCCGCGAGCCATTTTTCCAGCGCTGCCGCCCCCTCCACGATGACGGAGTGGGGTGAGCGGCTGGCTGCGGCCAGCACCTCCGGGTGGTGCGCCTCGCCGACGATGATGGGGATCCTTCCCTCCTCCTCCGCCTGCGCCACGAGCTTGTGGATGCGCATGACGTTGGGACACGTCGCGTCCACGATGCGCGCGCCCTTGGTCTCGAGGGCGCGGTACGTCTCCAGCGGCTCGCCGTGGGAGCGGATGACCACCGTCTCGCCCGGCTGCACCTCCTCGGCGCTCGACACTGTCCGCGCGCCCAGTGTCTCCAGCTCGCGCACCACCGCCGCATTGTGGATGATGCTGCCGAGCATAGCGCAGCCACCCTCGGCGGCGGTCTTTTTTGCCAGCTCCACCGCCCGCTCCACGCCGTAGCAGAAGCCCGCCGTCTTCGCCAGTATCACTTTTCCCATGTCACGCCTCCCAGCGCATACGCCCGGCGCAGCACCTCATCGCTGTTGGCGGTGTATTCCTCCGCCGTCCCCTTGCGCCCGGTGTAGACCGGGTCAAAGGGTGCGCCGATGATGATGGGTGTCTTGCGAAAAATGCGTTTTTTTGTTCCGATATAGACCGGGGCCAACTTCACCCCAGCACGGATGGCCATCATGCCCGCACCGGACTTTGCGGCCACCTGACCGGGCTTCTTCACCCGCGTCCCCTCCGGGAAGAGGAACAAATTCCAGCCGTCCCGCAGGCTCTGAATGGCCGTCTTCACCGCGCCGATGTCGCTGTTGCCGCGATCGACCGGGAACACGCCGATGGCGCGGAGAAAGCCGCTCAGTATGGGGATGGAAAAAAGCTGCTTTTTTGCCATAATGCGCACGTTGAATTTCTGCGGCATGGCCAGCACGAACATCACCGGGTCCCACGCGCTGGAATGGTTGGCGCACAGCAGCACCGCCTCGTCTCCCTCCAAATGCTCCGTTCCGCGCAGGTCAACGGGCAGGAAGAACAGCACCAGCGGCCTCAGGACGCACCATGCCGCCGCGTAGAAGCGATTGCGTATTCTGCCCTTCACCGCGCCACGCTCCCCCGTATCACGTCCAGCAGCAGCTCGCAGCTCGACTCGAAATCCATCTCCGTGTTGTCGATCATGATGGCGTCATCGGCGGGACGCAGCGGCGCAACGGCGCGGTGCGTATCCTGCTCGTCGCGCGCCTCCATCTCCCGCAGCACCTCGTCGTAGGGCTTGGGCGTTCCCCGCTGCTCCAGCTCCAAACACCGCCGCTTGGCGCGGACGGCCACGTCGGCGAAGAGGAAGATCTTCACGTCCGCGTCGGGCAGCACCACCGTGCCGATGTCGCGCCCGTCCATGATGACGCTCTGCTGCCGCGCCAGCGAACGCTGCACCTCCATCAGATAGTCCCGCACCGCCGGGATGGCGGACACGTCGGAGGCGTACATCGACATGGCGGGCAGGCGTATCTCCCGCGTCACGTCCTCGCCGTTGAGGAGCATCCGCTGCAAGCCCGCCTCGTCGTGGTGCAGGCTGACGGTGATCTCCGGCAGCGCGGCGGCGACCGCCGCCGCGTCCTTGGGGTCGATGTGGTGGCGGTAGACGTACACACCGATGGTGCGGTAGATCGCGCCCGTGTCCACGTACAAAATGCCCAGTCGCTCCGCCACGGCCTTGGCCAAGGTGCTTTTGCCCGCGCCGGAGGGGCCGTCCACGGCCACGGCGTAAATTTTATCGTGCATTTTCGTAACCCTCATTTCTTTCTGCGGCGGACAGTCCCGCCAAATGCCCGGTCGCCCAAGCAATCTGTAAATTGAACCCGCCGGTGTAGGCGTCCACGTCCAGCACCTCCCCGGCGAAATAGAGGCCGTGTACGCACTTTGAGGTCATCGTGTTGGGCGCGACCTCGCCGACCTTCACGCCGCCCGCGGTGACGATGGCCTCCGCGACCGGGCGCGGCGCGGTGATGTCCAGCGTGAAATGCTTCAATAAGCGCACCATCGCTCGCCGCTGCTCGCGTGTCAGGCTGTTCGCCTTTTCCTCCGCCGGGATATCCAGCCGCCGCAGCAGCACAGGGATCATGCTCCGAGGCACCAGCCCCGCCATGACGTTGCCCATGTCCCGGTTGGGATTTTCCGCCACGTCGCGCAGCAGCCGCGCCTCTAATTTCTGCTCGTCGAGCGCGGGCTTGAGGTCGATGGAGAGGCGGTATCTCTCTCCTGCCCAGCGCCGCAGATGTGCGCTGGCGGACAGCACCAGCGGCCCGGACACGCCGAAGTGCGTGAAGAGCATCTCGCCCTGCTCGCGGAAGACGGCCTTGCCCTTTCCGTTCAGCACCGTCAGCTCCACGTTGCGCAGGCTCAAGCCCTGCATGGCAGCGCAGTCACCGTCGCTGCTCTCCAGCGGCACGAGCGAGCCGCGCGGCGGGACGATCGTGTGTCCCACCTCGGCGGCCAAGCGGTAGCCGTCCCCGGTCGAGCCTGTCCCCGGATAGGAGACGCCGCCCGTGGCCACGATGGCCGCCTGCGCCGGGTAGACCGCCTTTTCGCCGCGCACGGCGCAGATCGCACCGTTTTCCGTCACAAGCTCCTGCGCCCTGTCGCGCACCCAGCGCACGCGCAGACGCTTCAGCTCGCGCTCCAAGGCGTTGGTGATGTCAAATGCGCTGTCGGACACCGGGAAGACGCGGCTGCCGCGCTCCACCTTCAGCGGCACGCCCAGCTTTTCAAAAAACGCCATCGCGTCCTGCGGCGTGAACTGCGTCAGCGCACTGTATAAAAACCGCCCGTTGCCGGGGATATTCCCCAGCAGCGTGTCACGGTCACAGTCGTTCGTCACGTTGCACCGACCCTTGCCGGTGATATTCACTTTCTTTCCCAGCCGCTCGTTGGGTTCCAGCAGCGTCACGGCCGCGCCGCTGCGTGCTGCCGTGATGGCCGCCATCAGTCCGGCAGCACCGCCGCCGACGACCACGATCTCCTTACTCATCGTCCTCTTTCCCGAAGATACTGTACTTCGACCACACCTGCTCCATCTCCGCCAGCGTTGCGGACAGCTCCTCGCGCCGCTGCTGCCCCACCGCCAAAATCAGCGCGTTGAGCAGGCTCAGCGGCGCGGCCATCGAGTCCACGAATGAGATCATGTCGCTCGGCGCGAGCAGCGAGGCGGAGGCCATGCGGTACATGGGCGACATCGTGCTGTCCGTTACCGCCACGACCTCGCTGCCGCGGCGGCAGGCGTACTCCACGGCGTGAATGGCCATTTTCGAGTAGCGCGGGAAGCTGATGCTCACCAGCACGTCGCCCGGCCCGATATGCACGAGCTGCTCATAGATCTCGCCCGCCGCGTTGCTCTGCACGAGCGTCACGTTCTCAAAGATATAGTGCAGGTAAAAATTGAGATACCCCGCCAAAAACGACGACGAGCGCACGCCGAGGATGTAAATGCGCTTCGCAGCGAGCAGCTTCTCCACGACGCGGTCAAATTCCTCGCGGTCGAGCCGCTCGATGACGTCGTGAATGCTGTTCATGTCCCGCTGCATGACGCTGCCCAAAATGTCCGACCCGCTCATCTGCGAGCGTGACACCTGAATGCGCTGGATAGACGTCAGCCGCCCTCGGATCAGCTCCTGCAGCGCCTTCTGCATATCGGGGTAGCCGTCGTAGCCCAGCTGCGCGGCGAAGCGCACGACCGTGGACTCGCTGACCGAGGCCGTCTCGCCCAGCTTGGCCGCCGTCATGAACGCCGCGCGGTCGTAATTCTCCAAAATAAACGACGCAATGCGCTTTTGTCCCTTGGAAAAGCCGTCCATCCCCGCTCGGATGGTTTGCAGCACGCTTTTATTCATCTTTCTCGCTTCCTTTGATGTGCTTGATTTCCTCGTCGGTCAGATACCGCCACTTGCCGCACGGCAGCGCTCCGAGCGTCAGGCCGTCCTCGGCCACACGCTTGAGCCGCAGCACCTCAAGTCCCACCTTGGTGCACATTCGGCGTATCTGCCGCTTCTTGCCCTGATGGATCGTCACCTGCAAGCGCGCACTCGTCCCCTCGCGGGAAAGCTCGCACACCTGCGCCGGGACGATGGCCTCGCCGTCCAAGCTGTCCACCGCCGCAAGTCTCTCCGCCGCGTCCGTCAGCTCGCCCGACACCGTCACCTCGTACACCTTGTCCACCTGATGGCTGGGGTGCAGGAGACGCTGCGCGAGCGCACCGTCGTTTGTAAAGAGCAGCAGCCCCTCGGAGTCCCTGTCCAGCCGTCCCACGGGGTAGACCCGCGTGCCGCAGTCGCGCACCAGCTCCGCCGCCGTCCGCCGTCCGCGCTCGTCGGAGAGCGTGGTGACGAAGCCGCGCGGCTTATGCAGCAGGAGGTAGACCCTCGGCGCGTGCAGCGCCACGGCGCGTCCGTTCACCTTGATCTCATCGGTATCCGGATCCGCCCTGTCGCCAAGGGACACGCGCCGTCCGTTGACGGTGACACGTCCCTGCTCGATCCATTCCTCCGCCGTTCGCCGGGAGCATACGCCCCCGGCGGCGATCAGCTTTTGTACCCGCTCGGTCATTCTCCACCTCCCTGCGCCGCCTGTGACAGCGCGCGGCGCAGCCCGCGCTCCACCGCCTTCATCGGCAGCACGGCGCGAAAGCCCCGCTCGTACAGCGCCTCGTGGTCATTCCAGTCGTCCCCGTCCTGTAACGTCACCGCAACAAGACGCACGCCCTGCCGCTCCGCGCAGGACACCAGTGTCCGCCCCGCCGCCCTCGTGTAGCCCGTTTTCAGCCCCACACAGCCCTCCACGCGCGTAAGCAGACGGTTGTGGTTCGTGAGCGTCCGCTCGCCGACGTGTGCCGTCCTCGTTGCGGCAATGCGGCGCAGGAGCGGATGCTTCATCGCCTCTGCGGCAAGCCGCGCCATATCCTCCGCCGTGGCGTAGTGCGCCTCGTCGTCCAGCCCGTTGGGGTTGGCGAAGTGGGTGTTCTCCATCCCAAGCTCCGCCGCCTTCTCGTTCATCCGCGCCACGAACGGCGCAAGGCCGCCCATGCACTCTGTCACGGCCAAGGCCGCATCGTTGCCGGAGGCAAGCAGCAGCCCGTAGAGCAGTGCCTCCATCGTGACGACCTCGCCGGGGCGCAGGTACATGGACGATCCCTCTGTCATGTGGTCGTCCGTCACGGTGATTTCACGCTGCAAGTCGCCCTGCTCCAAGGCGACCAACGCCGTCATCAGCTTCGTTGTGCTGGCGATGAGCATTCGCCTGCCGCCGTTTTTCTCATAGAGCCGCCTGCCGCTGTCTGCGTCCATCAGGACAGCCGCCGTGGCGGAGACGTCCAGTGCCTCCGCCGCAGCGGTCAGACAGCACGCAAGCGCAAGCGCGGCGCATACCGCCGCCAAGCCACGCCGGGACATCATGCGCTCCCCCTCCCGGCGTTAGTCTATGCGCGCCTCGGCCGTTATAGCACGGTTTTGTTCCGCTTTTTTTCCACGAAGCTCTCCACGCGGTCGAACAGCTCCGGCACAAGCTCCAAGGCACGATCCATCGTGGTGATGGCGGGCGTTCCCACGGGCAGCATCCGCGTCACGCCGTCCTTGATGACGAGAAAAGCCATCGGCTCAACGCGTACACCCGCGCCGCAGCCCGCGCCCGAGCCGCTCGCGTTCTTTCCGTAATCCCCGCCGCCGCAGCCGAAGCCGTAGCTCAATCGGGAGATGGGGATGAGCGTCACGCCGTCCGGCGTGGTGATCGGCTCACCGACGATGGTATTGGTGTCCACCATCTCCTTGACCTTTTCCATCGACTCCGCCATCAGGTTTTTCAGGTCATTCTTTTTCTCGGTCATTTCCATGCTTCGTTCTCCTTTTTCTCAAGTAGTCGTATGTTCATCGTCGCGAACGGACGCGCACCGTACCTGCTTCTCCGCCGCCCTTTTGCGCTTCTGCCGCGCCATATACCACCGCACCAGCGGTGCGGCGAACGCCCAGCCGATAGCAAAAAGGTCGCGTATCTGAAAGCTCAAGCCCACCTCGCCGCTGACGCGCGTCTTCTCCGCGTCAAAGTCGATCTCCGTGTGGAGCTGCGGGTCGGGCATATACGTCCATTTCTCAAGCTGCGGCATGACCGTCCACATCGCCGCGTTGACGTAGCCGTACAGCTCCGCCGCGCCCGCCGGGTCGAGCGCCCCGCCCAGCACCGCCGAGAGCTTCAGAGGCTCGATGCGCAGCCGCCTGCGCGTCTTTTGCAGCCCGCGCTGCAGCGACTGCCAAACCGCAGGCAGCACCGTGCGGACATCCTCCGCCGTCAAATCAAGCTTTTTCTCCTGCTTTTTCTTCTCGCCGTCCGCCTTTTTCTCCGGGGCGGGCTTTTTCGGCGTTTCCTTTTCGGGCTTGTCCCGTTTCGGCAATAGCTGAACGCGCAGCGGCCCGGCCACCGCCGTCACGTGCAGTTCATCTCCGAATATCACGCGCACGCCGACACGCAGCAGCGACAGTAAGCACAGCACCGCCGCGATTCCGAGTATGATATATACCGCCGTCATGCGCTCACCCCTCTTTCCTCCGCGGCCGCTTTATTCCTCCTGCGGCGCTTGCAGCGTACCGTCCTCACCCAGCCGAAGCTGCCCGTCCGCCTCCATGCCCGGAAGCTGCGGCAGCTCCTCCAGCGACCGCAAATGGAACGCCCGCAGAAATGCCTGTGTCGTTCGGTACAGCCGAGGCCGTCCCGGTACTTGCAGCCGCCCGCACTCCTCGATGAGATGGCGGTCGAGCAGCAGCCCCACGGTATAGGAGCTGTCCACCCCGCGGATCTGATCGACATACGCCCGCGTCGTCGGCTGGTAGTAGGCGATGACGGTCAGTACCTCCAGCGCGGGCTGACTGAGCTTCGCGGGCTTTCGTATCTCAAACGCCCGGCGGATATGCTCGCCGTACTCCGGCGCGGAGCAGAGCTGCCAGCAGCTCTCCATGCGCAGCAGGCGAATGCCCCGCCGCTCGTAGCTGTAATAGTCCTGCAAATGCTGCAGCACCGTCTCCGCCGTCTGCCTGTCCAAGTCCAAGGCCACGCAGATACGCTCCACGTCCACAGGTTCGCCGGAGGCGAAGAGAATGCCCTCCACCGCGGCCTCAATCTCTTTTAATTCCAGTGTATCCATACCTTTTCTTCCTTACGTTACGTCAGCTCGTAGGCGGTGTCCTCCGTCACGCCGTCCTCACACGCGACGGTGCAGTCGCGGTCCGCGCCCACCAGATGTATGAGGTTGTTGCGGCACAGCTCCAGCACCGCCATAAACGTAGCCACCAGCTCACTGCGGCTCTTGCTGCCGCGAAAGAGCAGCAGAAAGCGCGTAATGCCGCCCTGCCGCAGCCGCCGTATGATCTCGCGTGCCTTGTTCTCGACGGAGTACGGCTCGCGCCTGACGATCTCGTCGAACGCCTTCAGCGGCGGTGTCTCCGGCGCGCCGCGCCGATCCGTGACCTCCTGCATGGCCAGTATGAGATCCCCCGGCTCTTGGTCGTACTCGTAGATCTTCCCGCGCTCCATCGGCTCGGGCGGGCGCGTCAAAACGCTCCGCCCGAACTCGCCCAACGGCGCAAGCCGCTCCGACAGCAGCCGCACACGGGCATACGCCTCGCCCCGCTTGCGCTCCTCCAAGGACTGAATGAGCGCGTCCATCTCGCTCTGCGCCTCCTCGTCCTCGAGATTGAGCAGCATCCGCGTCTTGATGAACATGAGCTGTGCGGCCATCGTGATGAACTCGCTGGCCACCTCCAAGTCCATCTCCTTGCGCTTTTCAAGGTACGCCTGATACTGCTCCAAGATCAGCGCAATGGGGATGTCCTGTATTTCTATTTTGTTCTTGCCCAACAGGTAGAGGATGAGATCGAGCGGGCCTTCAAAGTCCTCCATCGGCTCGTCGCCCTTCGTCTGTACTACCTTTTCCAGCTTATAAATCGGATCGTCCACATTCACACCTCAACCAATTCCCACCGTACGGCACATCAGCAGGAATACCCACTGTATCGCCTTGCTCAGTGCGCTGCTCCCGATGCCCACGAAGCTGATCGCCAGCAGCACCAGCATTCCGTACCGCTCATACCGCATCAGCCATTCATAGCGCTCATCCGGCAGCAGCGCGGCCACGACCTTCGAGCCGTCCAGCGGCGGGATCGGCACGAGGTTAAAAAGCCCCAGGCCCACGGAGAGCTGCGCGGTGTTGAGCAGAAACATTACGAACGTCACGTTCATTTCTCCGGTCGCGATCGACCGATCTACCAAAAGCCGCGCGCAGAAAAGCAGCGCAAAGGACAGAAGGAAATTCGACACAGGCCCGGCCAGCGCCGTCAGGGCCATGCCCTGCTTCGGCTTTTTGAAGTAGCTTGGGTTCACCGGCACGGGCTTTGCCCAGCCGAAGCCCGCCGCTACCATCATCGCAAGCCCTATCCAGTC
Source organism: Firmicutes bacterium CAG:341 (assembly GCA_963631875.1). Taxonomy (GTDB): domain Bacteria; phylum Bacillota; class Clostridia; order Oscillospirales; family Oscillospiraceae; genus Vescimonas. The sequence continues at coordinate 56,118 of CAVGSO010000004.1, forward strand.
GATATGCCGCAGCGGGTTCAAGCTCAGGCGGTGTGCCCGCTTGGCCGTCGGGTCGCCGAGTGCGTAGGCCGCAAGGCCGTGGCACATCTCATGTATCGTCAGGCACAGGAACACCGCCGCCAGATGCAGCAGCACGCCCTCCAGCGAGCCGAAGTCCAACGCCTCCCATAAATTTTTCAAATAGTCCAACGTTGTCCTCCCTGAAGGCACTCCTCAAGCGATTTTATCTTATATACGGCATTATAGCAAAAGCCCCGCCAAAAGTCTACACCCATTGTCACCCTTTTGACCTGATTGTAACCGATTTGTCTCCAACTTTCCACCGATCCGTAGCTCTTCTGTAAAGATGTCTGCCACTGTATGTGGTAGGATATAATCACACAGAACCCATGATACACCATGAAAGGAGAACAACAACATGGATAAAGTGAAATGTATCGTCATACTGGTCGCGGTGTGCCTCGTCTCGTCCGTGATGGCCTTCCTGCTCCCCACGGCGCAGGGCTTGCTGCTCTCCTATGTCAGTATCGCATCGGCCGCTGTCATCGGCATTCTGGCACTCTCCTCCCTCCTGCGGATGCTCTGGCAGCGCCGTGCGTTTTGATACAGGCGGCAGATGTCAACTGTATAAGAAAAAAGGACGCGAAGG
>CAVGSO010000005.1:0-56086 GCA_963631875.1 Firmicutes bacterium CAG:341
TATACGATGGTGGCTTACGGCTCGCAGGGCAGCGCGGTGAAGACGCTGCAAAACGAGCTGAACAAGAGAGGGTACCAGTTGGACGAGGACGGCGTTTTCGGGGAAAAGACGAAGGCGGCGGTGCGCGACTATCAGAAAAAGAACGGCCTTACGATGGTGGACGGCATTGCGGGAGACGAGACGTGGGGGAGCCTGATGAGTACGCCCGCGGCAGTGGGAATATCCGTGACGACGGCGCAGGAGGAGGCCGCGCCGCAGGCGCGGGTGACGGCGGGTACGGCGCGCCGTCTGGCGGAGCTGGAGAAGGGCTATCAGCCGTCGGACGAGGTGGCGGCGGCGCAGGCGTACCGCGACAGCGTGGCGGCCTTGCAGCCGGAGGGGTACACCTCCGAATTCGAGGCGCAGCTGCGTGCGCTCTACGACGAGATCACCGGGCGCGAATCATTCTCCTACGACCCGGAGGAGGACGAGATGTACCAGCGGTACGCCAAGCTGTACGCCGCACAGGGCGCGGCGGCGATGAAGGACACGATGGGTCAGGCGGCAGCACTCACGGGCGGGTACGGCTCAAGCTACGCGCAGACGGCGGGACAGCAGGCGTATGGGCGATACCTGAGCGAGCTGGCCGCGCTCGTGCCGGAGCTGCGAGAGGCGGCATTGGCGGAGTATCGGCAGGAGGGACAGGCGTTGACGGATCGCTACGGGCTGCTTCGCGCGCAGGAGCAGGAGGCGTATGACCGCTGGCAGGACGGGACAGCGAGCTGGCGTAAGGAGCTGGCGCAGGCGCAGTCGGACTATGAGAGCGCAGCGGCGCAGGACGAGAAGGCGTATCAGACGCTGTTGAATTACTATGCCGACAAGGCAGAGCAGGAGCGAAAGCTGAGTGCGTCCGGTGCAGCGCTGGCGGAGACGGAGGACGACACGCAAAGCGGCAGGGAGAGTCTGAGCAGCACGGCGGCGGAGAGCTTGCAGCGGGCGATGGCGAATTACATCAAAAAGGGCGACGCGAACGCGGCGAAAGCACTTATGCAGAAGTACGAGGGCCGTATGACGCCGATGCAGAGAAAGCGGTTTGAGACGCTGCTGAGCGGCTACGGCGTGGGTTGAGATACGCTTCGGCGCGGGAAAAAGTGGTTGCAAAGTCGGGCGGCGTATGGTATCATGATGGGTGGAAGAATACGTGGCGAGGTCGCCGCGGCGGCCTTTCGGGGAGAAATGCGCCGCCCGAAAGGAGAAAACATGAGCAAAACGAAACTCTCGCGCCGTCTGGCGCTGCTTTTGGCCGTATTGACGCTGCTGTCCACCATGCTGGTGGGCTGCGGCAAGAAGCAGGTCGTCGAACCGGAGGTCGAGCCGGAAGAGCCGGAGGTGGACGAGGTCATCGTCAAGCCCGAGCCGGTGGAGGTGCCTGTGGACTTTGCGGCGGCGCAGGAGAAGTGGCCGAATGTGTACGCGAGTATTCGTATCCCCGCCGCAACGCGCTGCACCATCAGCGGCGAGATGGGGTATTTTATCGCCCAGCACCCCACCGATGACGGGTATTACCTCTACCGCGATCTCGACGGCAAGGACGCGAAATCCGGTACGCTGTATACCGAGAAGACGTACAACAAGACCGATTTCAGCGACCCGGTGACGGTGATCTACGGGCATAATATGGCCAACCGCACGATGTTCGGCGGCTTGCAGAGCTTTGCTGAGACGCTGAAATTCGACGGCGACGACGCGCTCTTTTACATCTATCAGCCGGGGCGGCAGCTTACCTACCGCATTTTCGCGGGGATCCCCTATGATACGAGCCACGTGCTGTACTATCATGATTTCACCGACGAGAAGGTGTTTGCCGACTTCTTCGCGGCCTTGGCCAAGGCGGCGGATGACCCGAATTATACCTCCGGCACGTATCAGAACGCCTTTTACAGCGGCGACGGCTGCGTGAACGTGGACAAGGACAACCTGCCTGTGGTCGGGGACAAGGTCGTGATTTTGGCGACCTGCAAGAACGGCGACAGCAGCCACCGTTACTGGATCTTGGCGAAGCTGGTGGAGGACACCGCAGAGCCTGTGGTCATGACGAAGGAGGAGGCGGAGAAGGCCGGCGTGACGCCGGATCGGATCATAACGCAGACGACGGACACGACCACGAGCAAGACGGATACGAGCAAGAAGACAAACACCGCCGGAAAGGCAAATTAAAAAAGTAAAAAGCATCAGGACGGACAAGCTTGTCCGTCCTGACGTGTTTTTCGGCAACTTTTGGGTCAGCTCTCCATGTTCTTTCCCAGAAAGGCGGCGACGGTCTGCGCCAGCTTGCACTCCGTTTCGCCGCCGATGCGCCCGTCGGCGGAGAGAAACAGCACCGCACCCAGCACGTCGCCTTCGCAGAGGATGGGCGCGGCCACGCTGACGCGGAAGCGGTCGTTCTCGTCGCTGACGGCTACGCCCTCGCCGCAGTATAGGCCGCGCTCGGCCATGATGCGCTCCAATTCAGCAGAGACGCGCTTGCCCAGCAGCTCGCGCTTGCCCGTTCCGGCGATGGCGATGACCGCGTCGCGGTCGGTGACGGCAGCGGTGAAGTCGGTGCTGCGGGAGAGCGTGTCGCAAAACTGGGCGGCGAAATCCTCCAGCCCGCTGATGAGGGAGTATTTCTTGAAGATGACCTCCCCCTCACGTGTGGTGTATATCTCCAACGGGTCGCCCTCGCGGATACGCATGGTTCTGCGTATCTCCTTGGGGATGACCACGCGGCCAAGGTCGTCGATTCGCCGGACGATGCCGGTAGCTTTCATATAGAAAATTCCTCCCGTCAAAGCAGATTTTACGTGGATAGTATGGTTCTGCCGCGGGAGGAATATGCGCCCAAGGGCGCAGGGAGAAACTGGAAGCGGCGCGGTTTCGCGCGTTTGCGCTGATTTTCAGTAATCCACGCGCATGAGGCACAGTCCCTCCGGCGGCGCGGTCGGTCCGGCCTGCTTGCGGTCCTTGGCGTCCAAAATGGTCTGCACCTGCTCCGGCGGCCAGTAGCCGCGCCCGACCTCGAGCAGCGTCCCCACGATGATACGCACCATGTTCTGCAAGAAACCCGTGCCGTGGAGCGTGAAGATAACGCGATCCTTGCGCCGTTCGATGGTGATGCTGTCCACGCACCGGACGGTGGATTTCTTCATCCGCGGATTGCCGCAGAAGCTCGCAAAATCATGCTCGCCCACGAGGCAGGCCGCGGCGCGGCGCATTTGCTCCACGTCGGGAGAGAAGTCCAGCCGCGTGACGTATTTTCGGTCAAAGACCGGCTTCACCGCACCGTCGAAGCAGGTGTAGCGGTACGTTTTGCCGAGTGCGTTGTAGCGGGCGTGAAAGCGCGGTGCGGCCTCCTTCACCTCGCGGACGGCGATGGCGTCGGGCAGGTAGCGGTTGAGATAGTCCCGAAGCGCCTCCGGGGACTGCGCCACGTCCAAGACCACGTTGGCGGTCATGGCGCGGGCATGGACGCCCGCGTCGGTGCGCCCTGCGCCGATGACGTTGACCGGGTGGCCTTGCAGCTGACCTAAGACGGATTCAAGCTTTCCCTGAATGGTGTCCTTTCCCGGCTGACGCTCCCAGCCGAAAAACCGTGTGCCGTCATAGGCGATGACGAGCTTATAGTTCTGTTCCAAAAAAATCACGCCCTTTCCGCCACATTGTAGCAGAAAAAGCGTGATTTGTGAAGTGCTTTAGAGCCAGTCCATCATATTTAGGAAGCTATACAGCAGCTTGCAGCCGTAGAAGACGATGACCGCGCCGCAGACCTTGTTGATGACGTTCAGCACCTTTTCGTTGAATCGACTGCCCAGCAGCGACACGGCGGTGGAGAGCGTCAGAAACCACAGGATAGACGCCGAGCCGAAGCCACAAATGAACGGCAGGTCGCCGCCCTCGGGCAGCGCGGCGCGGAACGCGCCCAGCATCATCGTGCCGTCGATGATGGCCTGCGGGTTGATCCACGTTACGACAAAGGCGGTGCTGATGAGCTTCCACACGGACACGTTCACGTCCCGCCCGCCCTCCAAGCTCGCCTTCGAGCGCAGCAGCCCGATACCGATCCATACGACGATGAGACTGCCCAGCCCTAAAATGACCTTTTGCAGCCACGGGACGGCGGCCATCAGCGCGCCCGCGCCCAAAAAGCACGCTACGCCAAGAGAGATGTCCCAGCAGATGACGATCAAGGCCGTGAGGTAGACGCGGCGGCGCGTCTGCGTCAGTGCGCTGTTGATGACGAATAGATTCTGAAGCCCGATGGGCGCCACATAGGCCAGCCCCATGGTAAGCCCCTGAAAATATATATGCATACTGGTTATTTACTCCTTTTTTCTTACCTGCTATACTGAGTATACCATGTTATACCAAAAGCGCAAGAGCGCAGATTTTTATGGGCAAGTAAGGAGGAGCTTACCATGTCTCAGAGCCACTACGACTGTCCCTGCATGGAGAAATGTCCGCTGCACCACGCCATGTCCCTCATCGGCGGCAAGTGGAAGGTGCAGATCCTGTGCGCGGTGCATAGCGCCGGGAGCATACGCTACAATGCGCTGCGCGGCAAGCTGGACGGTATTTCCAACACGGTGCTGGCGTCCGCCCTGCGGGAGCTGGAGCGGGACGGGCTAGTCACGCGGCGGGAGTTTTTGGAAGTCCCGGTGCGCGTGGAGTACAGTCCCACGGAGTCGAGCCGGGAGCTGCTGCCCATTTTGGAGCAGCTCAGCGACTGGGCGGAAAAGCGGATGTGACGCGGCGGGGCGTTATTTCAGCAGTGTCTTCAAATCTTCCTCCGGCGTGGTGATGGGCGCGATGCCGAAGTGCTCCACGAGGTAGTTCAGCACATTGGGGGAGAGGAACGCCGGGAGCGTCGGCCCGAGGCGGATGTTCTTAATGCCGAGGTAGAGCAGCGTCAGCAGAATGCAGACGGCCTTTTGCTCATACCACGAGAGTACCATTGAAAGCGGCAGGTCGTTCACGCCGCAGCCGAAGGCATCCGCCAGCGCGACGGCGATTTGAATGGCACTGTACGCATCGTTGCACTGCCCTACGTCCATCAGACGCGGCAGGCCGCCGATCGTGCCGAGGTCGAGGTCGTTGAAGCGGTACTTACCGCAGGCCAGCGTCAGCACGACGGTGTCGGCGGGCGTTTGCTTGACGAACTCTGTGTAGTAGTTGCGCCCCGGACGTGCACCGTCGCAGCCTGCGACGAGGAAGAAGTGGCGGATCGCGCCGGACTTGACGGCCTCGATGACCGTATCCGCCACGCCCAGCACCGTGCCGCGGGCGAAGCCCGTCATGACCGTGCTGCCGCCGTTAATGCCCGTGAAGTGCTTGTCCTCGCCGTAGCCGCCAAGCGACAGTGCCTTCTCGATGACGGGTGTGAAGTCCTTGTCCTCGCCGATGTGCGTCAGCTCCGGGTAGGAGACGACCGCTGTGGTGAAGACGCGGTCGGCGTAGCTCGCCTTGGGCGGCATGAGACAGTTGGTGGTGAACAGCACCGGGGCGGGAAGATTCGAAAACTCCTTCTGCTGGTTCTGCCACGCCGTGCCGAAGTTGCCCTTGAGGTGGGCATACTTTTTCAGCTCGGGGTAGCCGTGTGCGGGCAGCATTTCGCCGTGCGTGTAGATGTTGATGCCCTTGCCCTCGGTCTGTTCGAGCAGGAGCTTGAGGTCGTGCAGGTCGTGGCCGGAGATGACGATGAACGGCCCTTTCTCCACCGTCAGGGGGACGGTGACGGGTACGGGCGTGCCGTAGCTCTCAGTGTTGGCCTTGTCGAGCAGTGCCATGCATTTGAGGTTCTTCTCACCGACCTCCATGACGATGGGCAGCAGCTCGTCCATCCCCCAGTCCTCGCCGATGGCGAAGAGTGCCTTGAGGAAGAAGCGGTTGACCTCCTCGTCGGTATAGCCCAGCACCAGCGCGTGGTGGGCATACGCCGCCATACCGCGAATGCCGAAGAGGATGAGGGACTTGAGGCTGCGGATGTCCTCCTGCGCATTCCAGACCTGCGCCATGTCGTAGTCCGCGGTGCGGCCGCAGGCGGAGGCACAGGCGGCGCAGTCCGGCACGAGGCGCGACTTCTCCGCGTGAACGCGGTCGATCAGGGCGCGGAGCGTCACCTCATGGAAGCTGACGTTGGTGATCGTGGTGAACAGCCCCTCGATGAACAGATGCCACGTGCCGTCGTTGACCTGCGGGGCGTTCTCCGCCGCCCGCGCGAGGCCGATGAGTGCGCCGGTCAGCTCGTCCTGAAGCTGCGCCACCTCGGCACTCTTGCCGCACACGCCCGCTTTGCCGGTGCAGCCGGAGCATCCGGCGGTCTGCTCACACTGGAAGCAAAACATTTTGTTCTCCATAGGAAGATCCTCACTTTCTTTTCATGTGATCCCCGCGGTCAGGCCGCGAGATATTTCTTGCTTTTATAGGATGATTATAGTATACTATAATCAACAAGTCGGTTGAATATTCAACGAAACGAGGGGTTTCATGGAAAAAATTTTGCCGATCCTCCGCGCGTCCCAGCTTTTCTCCGGCATTTCCGAGGCAGAGCTGCGGGCGATGCTCGCTTGTCTGCGGGCGGAGAAAAGAGAATTTTCAAAGGGTGCGTTCCTCCTGCGCCTCGGCGACACGGTCAGCTCCATCGGTATCGTCCTGTCGGGCAGCGTGCTGGTTGTCGAGGAGGACATCTGGGGCAACCGCAACCTGCTCTCGCGGGCGGGACAGGGGGAGACGTTTGCCGCGGCCTACGCCTGTGCGCCCGGTGCGGTGCTGCACGTGAGTGTGGCGGCGGAAACGCCCGTCACGGCACTCTTTTTGGACATCAAGCGCGTGCTGAACGTCTGCCCCTCCGCCTGTACGCACCACACCCGCATGATACGAAACCTGCTGGGCGAGCTGGCGGAGAAGAACCTGCGCTTCAGCGAAAAGCTCACCCATATGGGGCAGCGCACCACGAGGGCGAAGCTCATGTCGTACTTCTCCGCCGAGGCGCAGCGCAGCGGGAAGTACGAGTTCGACATCCCGTTTTCGCGCCAGCAGTTGGCGGATTATCTGGCGGTGGAGCGCAGCGGACTGTCCCTCGAGCTGGGGAAGATGAAGGCGGAGGGACTGCTGGATTTCCACAAGAGCCACTTTGTTTTGAGGGTAGGGGAGTGAGGGAGTGACAAACAGCTCGCCATTTCTCCCCTATGTATCGCCTATCGCGGCGTATTCTATGCGGGACATCGGGGACGCCGTCCCCTGCGAACCGACCGTATCAACCACCTGAAGCTGCAAAGGAGACACCATGACACAAAAACCGCAAAGGCTCGGCCTGACCTCCCTCTCACTGCACCTGCTGGCGATGCTCCTGATGCTCTGTGACCACGTATGGGCGACCGTCGCCTCCGATCAGGCGTGGCTGACGGCACTCGGACGGCTGGCGTTCCCTATGTTCGCATTCCTGCTGGCGGAGGGCTTCCGCCGAACGCACAGCGTGAAACGCTACGCCCTGCGGCTGCTGGTGCTGGCGGTGATCTCTGAGGTGCCGTTCGACCTCATGTACGGCGGGACGGTCTTCTACCCGTTCCATCAGAACGTGATTTGGACGTTCCTGATCGCGCTGCTGGCCATGTGGGCGATCTCCGCCGCGCAAAGGGCAGGCAAGCCGCCCCTGACGCTGGTGGTGTGTGTGGCTGCCGCGGCGGCGGGCTGGCTGGTGGGGCGGCTTTGCATGACGGACTACGGCGGCGAGGGCGTGCTGACGGTGCTGCTGTTCTATCTCTTCCCCGGCAGCACATGGCGGCAAAGGCTTTGTCAGGCGGCGGGGATGGTGTGGCTCAACTGCGTGCTGCTCGTGAGCCTCGTCCTCCCGGTCACGGTCTTCGGTCTTGCGCTGGAGCTGCCGGAGCAGGGGCTGGCCGTGCTGGCACTGCTCCCCATATGGCTCTACAACGGCGGGCAGGGGACGCACAACCGTGTCACGCGGCTTCTCTGCTACGGGTTTTACCCGGTGCATATGCTCCTGCTTGCGCTGTGTATGTGCTATCTTTGAAGAAAGGGTGGCATTTTTCAAGCCGCTGTGGTATACTCTCCCTGTATGGCGGTTTGAAGATGACCGTGTCATGTCATGTCGCGTTGAGGAACGGCAACGGATAGATTTTTGTCAAGAGGTGCTGCTTATGACCTATGTATCTGCATTCTTGCTGGGATTGATTCAGGGTGTGGCGGAGTTCCTGCCCATCTCCAGCTCCGGCCATTTGGCCATCGCGCAAAACCTGCTGGGAATGTCCCAAGCGGGTGATGTGCCGGAATTTTTCGACGTGCTGCTGCACCTCGGAACGCTCGTGGCGGTTTTTGCCGCCTACTGGCACGAGATCTGCGACATGGTGGTGGAATTTTTCCGCGGAATCGGCGATCTGGCGCACCGTACCACCCCGTCGCCCGTGCCTCCGGCGCGGCGGCTCATTCTGCTCATTATCATCGGCACGCTGCCGCTCTTTGCCGTGCTGCCCATCCGCAAGGCGGTGCAGCACCTGAGCAGCAGTATGTACTTCGTGGGCGGCGCACTCATCTTCACGGGTATTTTGCTCTTCGTGTGTGACGGCGTGCGCAAGGGACGCAAGACGGAGTGCAGTGCCAAGTGGACGGACGCGCTGCTTGTGGGGATCGCACAGGCGGTCGCCACGCTGCCCGGCGTCTCCCGCTCCGGCATGACCATCACCGCCGGGTGCTTCGTGGGCTATGAGCGGCAGTTCGCCGTGCGCTTTTCGTTCCTTTTGAGCATTCCCGCCGTGCTGGGCGCGAACATTCTCTCCATCGGCGACGCGGTCAAGGCGGGCATCAACACCGCAGAGGTGCCGATGTACCTGCTGGGCATCGTCACCGCCGCCGTGGTGGGCTATCTCTGCATTCGGCTGCTGAAGTACGTGGCCGACAAGGGCCGCTTCGGCGCATTCGCCTACTACTGCTGGGGCGTCGGTATCCTGACGCTCGTGCTGCAGGCGTTGGCGGTCAAGTGAGGTAAGCTATGGCAACGACACAAAAGAAAACCACCGCCCGCAAAAAAGCCCCGACCCCGCCGCCACCGCCTCCGTACAGTGCCGGCGGGCGGCTCGTCGGCGGCGTGGTGTGCGCCCTGCTGGCGCTGTGTGTGCTGGTGAGCTATTTCAACGCCGACGCGCTGCTGCTGGCCTTCACGGCGCGGGTGCTGCGCGGCGCATTGGGCTATGGCTACTACCTGACCGCCCCGGCCTTGGCGGCCATCGCCGTCATTCAGCTCGGGCATAAGGGTCGCCCGGTCATTTTGCGCACCGTCTGCGTGGCGGTGCTGCCGCTGCTCGTGGGGATGCTCTGCCACCTCCTCCTCTGCGGCACGGCGTATGACTTTTCCTCCGGCGTTTTGAGCCGTCTCTGGACGGACGGACAGGCACTGCGCTGCGGCGGCGTGCTGTCCGGCCTGCTCGCATCGGGCGGCACGGCACTGCTCAGCAAGGTCGTCACCGTCGTGCTGACCGTCGTGCTGCTGCTGGCCGCACTGCTGGGCGCGCTGCACATGACGCCGCAGGAGGCGGCGGAGCGGATGCGCACCTACCGCGAGAGCCGCTGGGCGGACGAGGACGAGGACGACGAAAACGAGGACATCCCTGCCCCGGCGGAGGAAAAGCCCGCCAAAAAAGAGACAAAGCCCGCCAAAAAGCGGCGTAACATCGACATTCCCTTGGACGGCGAGCGTCCCGGTGTAGACCCCGACACCCTGCCGCCCGTGCGGTCGTTCTTTGCCCGGCGCAGTGACGACATCCGCACGCCGGACGAGGTGCTGCGCGGCGACCCCGCGCCCGCACCGCAGCCCATCGGCGACACGCCGGAGACGGCGGCGGAGGATACCGCTGAGCCGCCCGCACCGAAAAAGCCGCTCAGCGAGCGGCAGAAGAAGGCCCAGCTCCAGCAGGAGGTGGAGACGGCGGCGCAGGAGGTCAGTCAGGCCATCGAGGAGGAGCTGGCGCAGGGCGAGGAGACGTACCACTACCCGCCCATCACGCTCCTTGAGGAAAACCGCGGCGGCAGCTACACCGAGGTCGGCGCGGAGTTGCGCAACAATTCCCGCCGCCTCGCCGAGACGCTCCGCTCGTTCGGCGTGGAGGCCAAGGCCGGGGAGGTCATCCATGGCCCGAGCGTGACGCGCTACGAGTTCACGCTCGATCAGGGCGTGAAGCTCAGCAAGATCACCAACCTCAGCGACGACATCGCGCTGGCACTTGGCGTCAGCGGCGTGCGTATCGCGCCCGTGCCAAACAAGATCTCCGCCGTGGGCGTGGAGGTCCCCAACAAGGCCGTGACCGCCGTGCGCATCCGGGACGTGATCGAGTCCCGCGAGTTCACCCAGCACCCCTCCCACGTGGCCTTCGCCGTGGGCAAGGATATCGGCGGCAGCAGCATTGTGGGCAATATCGCCCGCCTGCCGCACGTGCTGATCGCCGGTACGACCGGCTCGGGTAAATCCGTCTGCACCAACTCGCTCATCGTCAGCCTGCTCTATAAGTCTACCCCGGACGAGGTGCGCTTCATCATGGTTGACCCAAAGATGGTCGAGCTTGCGCCGTACAACGGCATTCCGCACCTGCTCATCCCCGTCGTCACCGATCCGAAAAAGGCCGCCGGGGCGCTGCAGTGGGCGGTCTTCGAGATGATGAAGCGGTATAAAATGTTCTCCGAAAGGGGCGTGAAGGATCTGGCGGGCTACAACGCCCTGTCCGAGACGGACGAGGACGTGAAGAAGCTGCCCACGGTCGTGGTCGTCATCGACGAGCTGGCCGACTTGATGCTGGTTGCCGCCAAGGAGGTCGAGGAGTCTATCTGCCGCGTGGCGCAGATGGGCCGCGCCGCCGGAATGCACCTTGTCATCGCCACCCAGCGACCCTCCGCCGACGTCATCACGGGGCTGATGAAGGCCAACATCCCCAGCCGTATCGCCTTCGCCGTCGCAAGCTCGATGGAGTCCCGTATCATTTTGGATACCACGGGCGCGGAGAAGCTCGTGGGCAAGGGCGATATGCTCTATTTCCCGCTCGGCGACACGAAGCCCACCCGCGTACAGGGCTGCTTCATCACGCCCGAGGAGATCGACCGCGTCGTCAGCTTCGTCAAGAACGCGGCGGGCGAGGCGCACTACGATCAGGACGTCATCGAGAAAATTCAGGAGGCCGTGGACGCCAAGGCCGACAAGGGCAGCAAAAACGCCCCGACCGACGGCGGACAGGACGGCGAGGAGGCGGACGAGCTGCTCTCCGCCGCCGTGGAGGTCGTGCTGGAGACGGGACAGGCCTCCGTGTCCATGCTTCAGCGGCGGCTGAAGCTGGGCTATGCCCGAGCTGCCCGTCTCGTCGATCAGATGGAGGAGCGCGGCTACGTCGGCCCGTTCGAGGGGTCAAAGCCGCGGCAGCTGCTCATCACTCGTGAGAAGTGGCAGGAGCTGCAAATGGCCAAGGGTGTCCCCGCACCTGAGCCGCCCCGCCCCGCCGACCCCTACGGCTCGATTCAGGACGTCTTCCAAAGCCACGATGCCTTGGAGTGAGCGGCAGAAACTATTGACGACAAAGCCCCGCAGCCTTGGCTGCGGGGCTTTCAGGTTATTTTCCCCTACAACGCTTCGTTGCCCGGTGTATCAACGAAAAAAGCGCGGAGAGAGAAGAGGGGGACTTCTCTCTCCGCGCCATGTCCGAACGAGCCGAGGGTAGGGGGGAAGTCCCCTCGTAATACCCGCCGACGGGAAAAACGGCAGAGCCGTTGCTGTGCGAAACAATTTTTATTGTCTCGCATTATACCATACGCTGCCCGAGGACGCAAGACAATTCTCGACAATGATAACCACCTTATCGAAAATTTTTGCGTCCGTTATTGTAGCGCAGTTTACTTTGCAAGCTTGAAATAATCCGCCGAGGACGCGAGGTTGTTTACTTCCGTCAGCACCAAAATATCCGTGACCTCGTCGGCCAGCGACTGCACGCTGCCGCGGTAGTAGCGCGGGTCGATCATGGTGATCGTCTCGTAATCCCCGCAGAGGAACGGCACGAAGGAATTGGCGAAGGAGTCCTTGATGAGCAGGAGGTGCTTGCCGTTTTCCGTGCCGGTGGTGATGACTGCCTCACCGTAGTTGCCGCCGAGAAAGAGCTCGTACTTGTCCTTCTGCACCAAGGCGGTGAGGTCGTAGAGAACGCCGTCCTTACCGTCGCAGACGACGCTCTGCACCGAGATCTCCGGAACGTAGTACACGCTGTCGTACACGCTGTCGGGCAGCAGCACCTTGGAGTAGAGCGTGCCGCGGAAGCGGTCGCTTGCCAGCGTCAGGTCGTATCGGCGCGCCGTGCGGCCTGTATGCGCCGCCCACTGCTCGTAGACGGCCTGTGCGCCCATCGTCGTCCAGTGGTGGTCGGTGTGGTAGTAGGGATCGTCCACCGAGGCGAGGGCCTGACGGCTGTCTAAAAGATTGTTACCCAGCGCGTCGGAGAGCGCGTCAAAGGCACGGTCTCCGTCAAAAAACGGCGCGTTTTGCGGCAGCTTGTTGGAAAGCACACTGCCGGGATTGGGGACGATGAGCGCCGTGCAGGCTTTATCGGCGTTGGCATCGAAGAAATCGCGGAGATAGGCGGCGTTTTTCGCAAGGCCGTCCCAAGAAAAGCTGTCGTCCGTGACCTTGGCGAAATAGCGGCCGTCCGCGCCGAGGTAGGTGCTGCTGATGTCCTGCTTGCCCTCCGCACGCTGCAGGAGGGAGCGCGAGGCCGTCCACACGTCGCGCAGGAGGATCTGGTCGCTCGTGTAGTCCTCCACGTCCTCCATGAACGCGCCCGTGATCACGTTGTTCCACGTCAGCTTGGGCGTGAGCTGGAGGTAGCGGTTCTCGTTTTCGGAGAACGCCCGATCACTCGTGCAGAAAAAGCTGCCCACGGAGAGGGTCAATATCACGCCGGAAATGGCGATGAGCGGCGCAAGGCCGGTTCTTTTTTTCATGTCACCGCCTCCTTGCTAAAATCTGAAGTAGAGGAATGGGTTGTAGCTGTCGCCGACCAAGAAGGCGACGGACACAAGCAGCACGATCACCGTCCACACCGTCCGCAGCGTGTCGGACATGGCAGGGGAGAGCATCTGCTCGCGCTTTGCCCACAGCCGCTTCGGGAGGCTCGTGCTGCCGATGACGGCCAGTAGGAGCAGCAGCCAATCGCAGCGCAGGAGGTAGGCGGCGGTGCTGTCCCACACCGTGCCGGAGAAGAGATGTCCCACGAATGCGCCGAGCTGGGAGAAATCGGTGATGGCGAACAGTACCCAGCCCAAGATGAAGCACAGGCAGGTGTAGAGATGCCCCACGAAGCGGGGCGCTTTGTCGAGCCATTTGAGCAAGAACGTCTTTTCCAGCACCAGCAGCGCGGCGTAGTACACGCCCCAAAGGACGAAGTTCCAGCTTGCGCCGTGCCACAGCCCGGTGAGGAACCAGACGATGGCGATGTTCAGAAGCTGCCGTCTCGTGCCGCGTCGGTTGCCGCCCAGCGGAATGTAGACGTACTCACGAAACCACGTGGAAAGGCTGATGTGCCACCGCCGCCAAAATTCCGTAACGCTGCGGGACTCGTAGGGGTAGTTGAAGTTTTCCAAAAAGTGAAAACCGAAGAAGTGGCCGAGGCCGATGGCCATGTCGGAATAGCCGGAGAAGTCGAAGTAGATTTGGAACGTGTAGGCCAGCGCGCCCAGCCACGCCGTCGTGACGGAGGGTGCGGACATGGCGGCAATATCCTCCCAAATCGCGCCCATCTGATTGGCCAGCAGCACCTTTTTGCCAAGGCCGATGACGAACCGCTGCAAGCCCTCACTGGCCTCCGGGAGATTTTCGCGCCGATGCGCCAAATCGTAGGCCACGGTCTTGTACTGCACAATCGGTCCGGCGATGAGCTGCGGGAAAAGCGTGACGTAGGTGCTGAAGTCCACGATGTTCCGCTGCGGCGGCACGAGGCCGCGGTAGACGTCGATGGTGTAGCTCATCGTCTGGAACGTGTAGAACGAAATGCCGATGGGCAGCAGCAGCCCGAGCGCGGGGATGGCCGTCCCCAGCAGGCCGTTGAGGTTCTCGATGGCGAAATCCGTGTACTTGAAAAAGCCGAGAATGCCCAGATTGCCCACCACGGAGACGATCAGCACCGCCTTCGCGCCGCCCTCGCGTCCCTTGGCGCGGAAGCGGCCGATGGCGAGGCCGTTGACGTAGTCGAACACGGTGGAAAAGAGCATGAGGAGGATATACTTCGGCTCACCCCAGCCGTAAAAGAGCAGGCTGAAAAAAAGCAGCAGCGCGTTGCGCAGCTTGCGCGGGCAGAGATAGTACAAGATCGCGCACAGCGGGAAAAATGCCAGCAGGAACGTGGTGCTGCTAAAAACCATGGCGGGGTATTCTCCTTTGCAGTGTTGTCGGGTGTTGTGTGTTGGGTGTTGGGTGTTGTCAGTTGTCAGAAGGACAGGGCGGGCAAGCCCGCCCTGTTCGGTATATTTCTTGCGTTACTTCACGCCGTTGAGCTTGCCGATTTGATAGCTGCCGCGGATGGCGGACAGGTTGTTGACAAACAGCACGTCGGTGACGTTTTTGCTCTCGGCCAGCGCGGTGACGCTGCCGGTATAATAGCGGTAATCCACCACGTAGACCGTTTGGTAATGGTCCACGAGGAACGGCACAAAGGCGTTGCCGAACGACTCCTTGACCACGATACAGGCCGAGCCGTCGGTAATGTCCGGGTTCTCAATGACGGTATACGGGTTGTCGCCCATGATGAACGTGCCGTATTTCAGGCTTGCTGAGGCGGTGGACTCGTCAAAAATGACCTTGCCGCCCGTCAGCGCGGCGTTCTCGCCGCTGCCGTACTCCATGTGCGCGTCGGCACTGAGCGGATGGTAGGCATTCACGGTGTCCGGCGTGGCGGCCATCGCGTCCGGCTTCCCGGCGTCGTTGTAGAACGAGCCCAAGAAGCCCGTGTACTGGCTCACCTCGTACTCGCTCAGCTCGTGGGGCGTGATCCCCTTGGCCGCGCAGAACTGCACGTAGGCGTAGTACGCGCCCAACGCCGTCCAGTGGTGGTCGGTGCGGAAGTAGATATACTCGTTGCGGTGTGCCATCAGCACATCGTGCAGCGGGATCGTCTTTACATTGTTGCCCATTCCGGCCAAAATATCCTTCTCCGCCTGCGCCTGATCGCTGCCGGGGATGTCGCTGTACAGGCTGTCGGGCAGCGTAATGCCGCTGGAGAGGGGGATGGCCATGACGTACACCGTGGCCTTGCCGCTGAGGTTGTCGGCCACGCCGTTGACGATCTGCTGGTATTTCTGCGCCAGACTCTCTACGTAGTTATACATCTCGTACCCGGTGTTGCCCACCACGTACACGCCGCCGGACTGGTAGGGTGTCTCGCTCGTGGTGATCTTGCCGGAGGCCGGGCGCGTGGGGTCGGCCAAATCGCTGCCCGCCGCCGTGCCGGAGACACTCGTGTCGGTCTTGTCGCCCGTGACGGCGGTGTCCGCATCGGTGTCGGTGTCGGTGTCCGTGTCGGCAGTACCCGACGCGGTATCGGTCTGCACCGTGTCCGACGCGGCGGAGTCGCTCTTATCCTCGCCGCTCTTTTCAAAAAGTCCGGTGAAAATGGCCAGCACGGCCACCACCAATGCCACGGCGGCGATCAGCAGCAGCAGCGCCGCGCCGCCGCGGGGATGTCTCTCCCGACTCATGCCGTGAACTCCTTGATAACGGCGGCGGCGGTGTCGGTGTCAGACGTGACGCACAGGATCACGCACGTGCCGTACGTCTCGAAGATCGCGCCGTCCAGCCGCGACACCTCATCGGGCTGATACCGCGCGGCCTCCTCCTTCTGCGTGTCCAAATAGGACTGGATGGAGACCTTCAGCGCGGCGGCGGAGGTCTTGTCGTAGCACTCCACCGCAAAAACCTCCTCGGAGGTCGCGCCGGCGGACATATACGCGCCTACCTCGCACTTCTCCGGCAGCTCCAGATAGAAGCTCAGGTCGTCGGCGGAGACGGCCTTCATTTCGCTGTCGAACTGCACCCGCTCGACCAGCGCGTCGGCCAGCCCCACGGCGTCCACGGTGGCGGTGGTCTTAGTGCCGCAGGCGGCCAGCGAAAAGACAGTCAGTGCCGCCAGCAACAGCGTCATGATACGTTTCATAGCAGATTTCCTCACTTTGCCTCAATACTCGTCGGCGTATTCGGCACATTCGGCACACACCGACAGTCTCTTATTATAGTACACTTTTCTACAAAGTAAAAGGGGGTAAATGTGAATAGGCATGAATTTTTTCAGGCCCCATCTTTGCACTCCGCTACTATTGACGGAGAAAAACCGAAAAACGTTCCGCCGCGTGAAAATTTACGCCGAGGGGGTGGATTTTCGTGTTAAGATAGTGTATACTACTTTTTTAAGGTCTGTCCGCGGCTGCGGGCAGAAATTTGTGTGCCGTAAGGAGAAAGCCGCCATGTCTGCCAGCCAAAAGCTCATGGGCCATGTGTACGCCATTTTCACCATTTTGGTATGGGGCAGCTGCTTCGTTCTGACGAAGGAGCTGCTGGTCGCCTATACCGCCATCCAAATCATCCCCCTGCGGATGGGCCTTGCCTACCTGACGCTGTGGGTGCTGCGCCCGAAGACGCTGAAGCTGCCGTGGCGGGATGAGCTGATGTTCATCCTCATCGGCATTACGGGCGGCAGTTTCTACTTCTTCCTGCAAAATACCGCCCTGACCTACACCTACGCCGCCAACGTCAGCATTATTGTCGCGCTCTCGCCCATTTTGACCGTCATTTTGGCGCAGCTCTTCTCGCGCAGCGGTGAGCGTTTGGGCAAATTCGTCTACATCGGCGCGGCCATTGCCATCGTCGGCGTGGTGCTGGTGGTGCTGAACGGGCAGCTCTCGTTCCACCTCAACCCCTTGGGCGACATGATCGCCCTCGCGGCGGCATTGATGTGGGCGGTCTACTCTATCCTCATTAAAAAGTATACCGAGCAGTACGACAACTTCCTCGTCACGCGCCGCGTCATGCTCTGGGCGTTCCTCACCGCCGTGCCGCTCATGCTGCTGACGGACGGTATGCCCGACCTTACGCCGCTGTTCACCACACCGCGCATTCTCCTGAGCTGGCTTTTCCTCGGCGTGTTCGGCAACGCGGTGTGCTTTGCCATTTGGAATATCGCCTTCCAGCGGCTCGGCGTGGTCATCACGAATAACTACCTCTACGCCGCGCCCTTCGTCACGCTGGTGGTCGGCTATCTGCTGCTGGGTGAGAAAATCACCGTTATGAGCGTTGTCGGTGCGATTCTCATCACCGCCGGTGTCATTGTGGCACTGAAAAAGCCGAGCGAGACGTAAAATAAAGCAACATCGCGCCCCGTTAGGTCGCCTAACGGGGCGCGATATTTTTGCCTTACTTCGCGCGAAGGATCGTCTCCACCACGCTGTCGAGCCAGTGACCCTCGAACTGCTCGATGCAGCCGTCGTCTGTCAGCTTGGCCAGCGCGGGGTCGATGGGCATTTTCGCCAGTAGGGGAATGTGGTATTCCTTTGCTGCTTCCTCGGTTTTGCCCTCGCCGAAGATGTAGAGCTTTTTGCCGCAGTCGGGACACTGGACGTAGCTCATGTTCTCCACCAGTCCCACGATGGGGATATGCATCATCTGCGCCATCTTCACGGCCTTCTGCACCACCATCGACACCAGCTCCTGCGGGCTGGCCACGATGATGACGCCGTCCACGGGCAGCGACTGGAAGACGTTCAATGCCACGTCGCCCGTGCCGGGAGGCATATCCACGAACATATAATCTACCTCGTCCCACAGCACGTCGCTCCAGAACTGCTGCACCACGCCGCCGATGACCGGGCCGCGCCAAATGACGGGGTCGGTCTCGTTTTCCAGCAGCAAATTCACGGACATGAGCTGGATGCCGGTGGCCGTGCTGACGGGGAGCAGTGCGTCCGCCGTGCTGGCGGCGCGGCCGTGAATGCCGAACGCCTTGGGGATGGACGGCCCGGTGACGTCCGCGTCCAAAATGGCGGTGCGGTAGCCCTCGCGGCGCAGCGACACCGCGAGCTGGCACGTTACCATCGACTTGCCCACGCCGCCCTTGCCGGACACCACGCCGTAGACCTTGCCGACGCGGCAGCCGGGACGGAGGGGCTTTTTCTCGAATACATTGGTTTCCTTGCGCTCGCCGCAGCTTTCGCCGCAGGTGCTGCAATCATGGGTACATTCGCTCATAACAGGTTCTCCTTATATTTTGAATTGTAGTGATAACAAATTTCGCGGAGTCAACCACCGCACCCCGTCAAACCGTTCGTAGGGGTCGGCGTCCCTGACGACCCGCACACCGCACTCCCGATGCTCACCCGTAGGGCGGCCTGCCATCAGGCCGCTACCATCCCGCCGGTTTTGCAACCTCACAGACAGATAACGGTGACATTTTCCCGTCCCTGCAGATAGGCCATCTCCCGCTTCTGGCAGGTGAACAGGAGGATTTGCCGCTTTTTGCTCTCGGCGAGCAGGTAGTCCAGCGCGGCGCGGAGGCGGTCGTCGTCGAACGACACCAGCGCGTCGTCCAGCACGAGCGGGACGCGCTTTTCGGCGGGCAGCACCATGTCGCATATCGCCAGACGCACCGCGAGATAGAGCTGATCCGCCGCGCCCTGACTTAAAAGCCGTATGCTGCGGCTCACCGGGTCGCCCGACGCTTCGGCGGACAGGGAGAAGTCGCGGCTGAGCAGTACCTTGTCGTACCGTCCTGCCGTGATGGCGGAGAAAATTTCCGCCGCCCGCGCGCCCAGCGCCGGGGAGAAGCGGTTTTGCAGGGTGGTGTTTGCCCGTTCCAGCGCTTCCATTGCCAGTGTGATGGCGTCATACTCCGTTTGCAACGCGGCGAGCTGATCCCGCTTCTGCGCGAGCTGATCCTGCAAGTCGCTGCTGCGGTCGAGGGAGCGAATGCGCCCGGTCAGCGTGTCGAAGCGGCTGCGCTCTGAGGTGAGACGCGACTGCACCTGCGTCAGCGCCGCGTCTACCTCCTGCCGGGAGAGGGCGGGGACGGGCGGCGTCTCCGCCGTGAAGCGCTCGGGCTTTTGCAGTGCGTCCCGATAGAGCGCGGCCTCGCGGGCGCGCTGACGCGCAAGGCCGACCTCCGCGCGGCGGCGGCGCACGTCCGAGAGCGCGGCCTGTGCGCCGCGCAGGTCGGTGACGCTCGGCGCGAAGGCGCATACCTGCGTCACCAGTGCGGCGAGACGGCGGCGGCAGCTCTCCTCCGCGCCTGCGGCGGCGCGCTGTGCGCGGTCGGCTTCCTCGCGGAGCTGCACCGCCTGCGCACGCAGGGGGAGGTATATTTCCATCTGATGCGTCAGCGTTTCACGCTGCATTTTTGCGTATTTTTGGTTTTCTATGACCGCCTGACGGCGGAATTTGACCGCCAATGCCGTGGCGACGCCGCCCAGCGCCGCCATACCGACAAACAGCCAGAAGGGGAGTGCGCCGCGTGTGCGGAAGAGGATCGCCAGTGCGGACGCGACCACGATCAGCGACCCGGAGAAGCAGGGGATCAGCACCGAGGGGGTTTTCCCCGCCTTGATGGCGTCGGCGCGCTGGCGCAGGGTCGCCTCGTCGGCGGGGTAGAGGGGGTGCGCGGCGAGGGCGGTCTGCGCCTCGTCGGCTTCGCGCTGCGTCTGCGCCGTCGCCTCGCGCTGCTGCGTCAGGGTGTTCAGGTCGTCCTGCAGCGCGGCGACCTGTCCCTCGAGCAGCGTCACCGTCTGCTCGCTCGGCAGCGCGGCGGTGGCCGCCGCTAACTCCGATGCCCGTCGGGCGGCCTCGTCGGCAGCGCGGGCGGCGCGGTCGTAATCCTCCGCCTGTGTCTGCCGCTGCAGCGTCTGCCACGCGGCGGACTGCTGCCGCAGCTCGGCGGCGCGGCGTTCCAGCGTGTCCAGCTCGGACTGCGTCTGCCGCGCCTGCGACTCCAAGCCGGCTATCTCCCGCAGTGTGAGCTGTATGTCGTCGATCTCCCGCTCCAAGGCGGGGATCAGCCCGGTTTTGTTGTGCTTGCGGCGGTTGAGCTGCTTGCGCAGACGCTCGTAGGACAGGGAGTAGGACGTGTCCTCCTCCCCGGTGGTGATGAGTGCCGCGATGCGCCGCTCCAGCTCCGCGTCCTGCTCCACCGCGAGGGAGTTCTGCGCGATGAACGCGCTGCGCTCAAAGACCTCCCTCGGCACGCCGAGCAGCACCTCTCCGGCGTTCTGCGCCGTGATGCCGTCCACGCTCGTGGCCGTGTCGGTATAGGTGCAGGAGAACTCGCCCATCGGCGCGGCAGCGCGCTTCGTGTCGCGCAGGATCGTATACGCGCCATCCGCCGTGGATACGTCCATGCGCCCCTGCATGGCCGCGCCGTTCCACGGCATGAAGCGGTTTTTATCCGCCAGCGGCCCGCGCTCACGGGTGGAAAGACCGTAGAGCATGGTGCGCAGAAACGCGCCCCATGTGGACTTTCCCGACTCGTTGGGCGCGTACAGCACGTTCAGCCCCGGCGCGAGCGACAGCTCCTGATGCTCCAGCCGCCCGAACGTGGCGGACAGGTGCAGAATATCCACGCGCATCCCTCCTTTGATATGGCCTATTATAGCATACATGACCCCGTGCGGACAATCCTTTTTTGCTCGGAGTGACCCCACGGAACGCACCTTTCGTGAGAAAATTTGTGCAGAGTGATAAAAATTTATCTTGCAGCGGAAAGTACGAAAAAACGGGTTTACACCGAAAGAAATTTGTGCTACTATGACCGTGTCAAATGTCCCAAACGATGGGGTCTTTATGCCCCTTTGCACGGGAGAATATAAAATAAGGAGGATCATTATGGTAAGAAAAATGAAATCCATGGACGGCAACAACGCAGCGGCGCACGTCAGCTACGCTTTTTCCGAGGTCGCCGCCATCTACCCCATCACGCCCTCCAGCCCTATGGCCGACTTTGTCGATCAGTGGAGTGCCAACGGGCAGAAAAATATTTTCGGAACGAAGGTAAAGGTCGTTGAGATGCAGTCCGAGGCCGGCGCGGCCGGCGCGGTTCACGGCTCTCTGGGCGCAGGCGCGCTGACGACCACCTACACCGCCTCTCAGGGTCTGCTGCTGATGATCCCGAATATGTATAAGATCGCAGCCGAGCAGCTCCCCTGCGTCTTTCACGTCTCCGCCCGTACTGTCTCCACCCAGTCGCTGAACATCTTCGGCGACCACTCCGACGTGATGGCCTGCCGTCAGACCGGCTTTGCCATGCTCTGCGAGGGCAACGTGCAGGAGGTCATGGATCTCAGCCCTGTGGCACATTTGGCCGCGCTGACGGGCAAGGTCCCCTTCATCAACTTCTTTGACGGCTTCCGTACCTCCCACGAGATTCAGAAGATCGCCGTGTGGGACTACGACGACCTCAAGGAGATGTGCGACATGGACGCCGTGGCCGAGTTCCGCCGCCACGCCCTGAACCCCGAGCATCCCCATATGCGCGGCAGCCACGAAAACGGCGACATCTTCTTCCAGCACCGCGAGGCGTGCAACAAGTACTATGCCGCCCTGCCTGCCGTGGTTGAGAAGTATATGGACAAGATCAACGCCAAGCTCGGCACGGACTACAAGCTCTTTAACTACTACGGTGCGCCCGACGCCGACCGCGTCATCGTTGCCATGGGTTCTATCTGCGACGTGGCCGAGGAGGTCATCGACTACCTGAACGCCCACGGCGAGAAGGTCGGTCTGATCAAGGTGCGCCTCTTCCGCCCGTTTGCCTCCGAGAAGCTGCTTGAGGCCATCCCCGCCACCTGCAAGAAGATCGCTGTGCTCGACCGCACGAAGGAACCCGGTGCGCAGGGCGAGCCGCTCTATCAGGACGTCGTCACCGCGCTGGCCAACGCCGGGAAGTGCGGCGTTCAGGTCATCGGCGGCCGCTACGGCCTTGGCAGCAAGGACACACCGCCCGCCTCCGTTTTCGCCGTCTATAACGAGCTGAAGAAGGACGAGATGAAGCGTCAGTTTACCATCGGCATCGTGGACGATGTGACCAACCTCTCGCTGCCGGAGGACAAAAACTGTCCCAACACCGCCGCACCCGGCACGATCGAGTGCAAGTTCTGGGGCCTCGGCGGCGACGGTACGGTCGGCGCGAACAAGAACTCCATCAAGATCATCGGCGACCATACCGACAAATACGTGCAGGCGTACTTCCAGTACGACTCCAAGAAGACGGGCGGCGTGACCATCAGCCACCTGCGCTTCGGCGACAAGCCCATCCGCTCCCCGTACTATATCAACAAGGCCGACTTCGTGGCCTGCCACAACCCCAGCTATGTGACGAAGGGCTTCAAGATGGTGCAGGATGTCAAGCCCGGCGGCGTGTATATGATCAACTGCCAGTGGGATTTCGATGAACTCAATCACCACATGGACGCGGCCTCCAAGCGCTATATCGCCCAGAACAACATCCAGCTCTACACCATCAACGCCATCGACCTCGCGCTGGAGATCGGCATGGGCAAGCGCAACAACACCATTCTCCAGTCCGCGTTCTTCTCCTTGGCCAAGGTCATGCCGGAGGAGGAGGCCATCACCTATATGAAAGAGAAGGCCAAGGCGTCCTATCTGAAAAAGGGTCAGGATGTTGTGGACATGAACTACAAGGCCATCGACCTCGGCGCGACTGCCTATAAGAAGATCGACGTTCCCGCCGACTGGGCGAACGCCGTGGACAACAAGCCCGCAAAGCCCCTCAAGGGTAAGCCGGAGCTGGTGAAGATGGTCAAGGAGATCCTTGAGCCTGTCGGCAAGATGGACGGCGACAGCCTGCCCGTCTCCGCCTTCACCGACCATGTGGACGGTCAGTTCGAGCTGGGCGCCGCCGCCTACGAAAAGCGCGGCGTGGCCGTCTCCGTGCCTACGTGGGACAGCACGAAGTGCATCCAGTGCAACCAGTGCGCCTACGTCTGCCCGCACGCGACCATCCGTCCGTTCGCCCTCACCGCCGAGGAGGCCAAGAACGCCCCCGAGGCCGTCAAGCTCGCCGACATCAAGGTCGGCAAGGGCAAGGGCGTGTACCGGTTCACGATGGCCGTCAGCCCGCTGGACTGCATGGGCTGCGGCGTCTGCATCGGGGCTTGCCCGGTCGGCGCACTGACGATGGTGGCGCAGGAGGGCGAGCTGAAGCAGCAGGACGTGTTCGACTACTGCGTCAGCGAGGTCAGCGAGAAGCAGGATATGCAGGACAACAGCGTCAAGGGCAGCCAGTTCAAGCAGCCCATGCTGGAGTTCTCCGGCTCGTGCGCAGGCTGCGCCGAGACGAGCTATGCCCGCCTCGTCACCCAGCTCTTCGGCGACCATATGTATATCTCCAACGCGACCGGCTGCTCGTCCATCTGGGGCGGCCCGGCGGCCACGTCTCCCTACTGCACCAATAAGGCGGGCCACGGCCCGGCGTGGTGCAACTCCCTGTTTGAAGACAACGCGGAGCATGGTCTCGGTATGTTCGTCGGTCAGAACAAGATCCGCGAGGATCTGGCCGCCGAAACGCGCCGCCTGCTCGAGCTGGACTATGCCCGTCCCGAGCTGAAGGCCGCCGCAAAGGCGTGGCTGGACACGATGGATGACGGCACGGCCAACGCAGCACCCGCCAAGGCGTATGTCAAGGCACTGGAGGAGAACATCGCCACCACCGAGGAGAGCTTGGCGTTCTTCAAGAGCGACAAGGCCAAGGAGATGTTCGGCGACAAGGTCAAGGACATGATCGCCGTCGAGGAGGAGAAGATGGCCAAGGGCATCCCGTTCTGCGGGTGCGAGGCCTGCACCATCGCCGCCGACCTCCTGAGCAAGCGCGAGTACCTCGCCAAGAAGTCCATGTGGATCTTCGGCGGCGACGGCTGGGCGTATGACATCGGCTACGGCGGACTCGACCACGTCATCGCCTCCAAGCAGGATGTGAATATCTTCGTGTTCGACACCGAGGTCTATTCCAACACCGGCGGACAGGCCTCCAAGGCGTCCAACATCGGTCAGGTGGCGCAGTTCGCCGCCGCCGGCAAGGAGGTCAAGAAGAAGAGTCTCGCTGAGATCGCCATGCAGTACGGCTACGTTTATGTCGCGCAGGTGGCAATGGGCGCGAACCCCGCGCAGACCATCAAGGCCATCACCGAGGCCGAGGCCTATCACGGCCCGTCCCTGATCATCGGCTACAGCCCCTGCGAGATGCACTCCATCAAGGGCGGCATGATGAACTGCCAGAAGGAAATGAAGAAGGCCGTGGACTGCGGCTACTGGAATCTGTTCCGCTACAACCCCGACGGCGGCGAGAAGAAGTTCACGCTCGACTCCAAGGCCCCGGCCGGAGGCTATCAGGAGTTCCTCATGAACGAGGCGCGCTACTCCCGCCTGACCCGCGAGTTCCCCGACCGCGCCGACACGCTCTTCAAGCGCAACGAGGCTGAGGCCAAGGCTCGCTACGAGCATCTGCTCAAGCTCGTGGAGATGTACGACAAGTAAAGCACGTAAAAAGCGGAGGCCGAGCGGCCTCCGCTTTTTCGTGAAAAGAGCGTTTTTATTACTCTCCCTCGCTAAGCCATCGTAGGGGACTCTCTCCGCCCTGCCGCCGCGCACACTCTACGCAGCGTAGAAACCGTATAAATCCGCCGTATTCTACGCCGCATGGGTGTGATTTGCCAGGAGATCGGAGGATAATCAAGCCGGAAAGGAGGCAAGCAAATGGATCAAATCAAAATCGGGAAATTTATCGCGGATGAGAGGAAGAGAAAGGGCTATACGCAAAAGCAGCTCTCCGAAAAGCTGGAGATCAGCGATAAGACGATTTCAAAATGGGAACGCGGCAATGGCTTCCCGGAGGTATCACTGCTGCTGCCGTTATGCAACGAATTGGAGATCAGCGTGAATGAATTGCTGTCCGGTGAAAGATTGTCTGAGGAAGAGTATCAAAAGAAAGCGGAGGAAAATATGACGGATTTAGTCAGAGAAGCGCAGGAAAGCAGGGAGAAAATCCTGCTGGCGATCACGGTCGCAATGCTCACGCTTGTCGCGGCCATGACGCTGTTTCTTCTGTCGGAAACGCTTGAGATGGAGAACTGGACGAGGATTTTGCTTATCGTCATAGGGCTGCTTGTCCTATGCGGCGGCATTACCATCGCGTGTGTGCTTGAAAGAGAGGCCGGGGCGTATGAATGTCCCGAGTGTCATCAGAGGTTCGTCCCGGATATGAAGTCGTATCTCATGGGCCCGCATACGATCATGAAGCGCAAGCTGGTATGCCCCAACTGCGGCGCACATAAATACTGCAAAAAGGTGCTGACAAGATAAAGTGGTAGGTGTTCGCACTGGGCTGCCTTTACACAAGGGAGGCTATTTTGCGCCTGCGGCGTGGGGACGGGGGATACGGATTGCCACGCCGGTGCTCGCACCGGTTCGCAATGACAGGGGACGACGACCCCTCCGTCAGTGCTTTACGCTGCCGCCGCCCTTTGCGCAAGGGAGGCGTTTTTCTGCCTCGACCATGGCGTAGAGCGTCTCAAGTGCGTCGCTGAGCGAGCCGACGCGGTCGATGAGGCCGACCTCCACCGCCTGCCGACCGTACAAGACCGTGCCGACGTCGTTGGCCATATCCCCGCTGTCGAGCAGCAGGGTGCGGAATTTCTCCTCCGAAATGCGGCTGTGCCGCGCCACGAAGTCCACAATGCTCTGCTGCATCCGCTCGAAATAGCGGTACGTCTCCGCCGCGGCGATGACCGTGCCGGACATCCGCACCGGGTGGAGCGTCATGGAGGCACTCGGCGCAATGAAGCTGACGCGGCCGCACACGGCCAGCGGGACGCCGATGGAGTGGCCGCCGCCCAGCACGAACGTCACGACGGGCTTCGTCATGCCGGAGACAAGCTCGGCGATGGCCAGCCCGGCCTCCACGTCGCCGCCCACGGTGTTCAAAAGGAGCAGCAGCCCGTCGATCTCCTCCGTCTGCTCCAGCGCCGCCAGCAGCGGCAGGATATGCTCATACTGCGTCGTTTTGACGTTCTCCGGCAGCGTCATATGCCCCTCGATCTGCCCGACAATGGTGAGCGTGTGAAGCGTGGCGCGGCTGTTTTTCACCACCGTGCTGCCCATATCCACGATGGGCTGCACCGGGGCGGGCGGGTCGGCCTGCGTTTTGGCATGGTGCGCGGACATACGCTGTGACCTCCTTATACATGGAATACATACGACCTACACATACTTGCGGATGGCGCTGATCGCACCCTTTTCCAGCCGCGATACCTGCGCCTGTGAGATACCGATCTCGCCGGACACCTCCATCTGCGTCTTCCCCTGACAAAAGCGCAGCGCGAGGATGCTTCGCTGCCGCTCGTCGAGGCGGGCGAGGGCATCCTTGAGGGCAATGCGGTCGAGCCAATGCTCGTCGGTGCAGTTCTCGTCCCGCACCTGATCCATGACGCACACCGCGTCGCCGCCGTCGTCGGCGTACACCGGGTCGTACAGGCTCACCGGGTCGCTCAGTGCGTCCATCGAGAAGACGACCTCCTCGCGCGGAATGCCGAGGTACGCCGCGATTTGCTCCACGGTCGGCTCGCGCTGTGTCTGCGTGAGCAGCGTCTCGCGGGCGCGAAGCACCTTGCAGGCCGTGTCACGCATACTGCGGCTGACGCGCAGCGTGCTGTTGTCGCGCAGGTAACGCCGTATCTCACCGATGATCATCGGCACGCCGTAGGTCGAAAAGCGGACGCTCTGCTCGATGTCAAAGTTGTCGATGGCCTTCATCAGCCCGATACAGCCGACCTGAAAGAGATCGTCGGCATTCTCGCCGCGTCCCGAAAACCGCTGCAAGACCGACAGCACGAGCCGCAGATTGCCGCAGATGAGCGTCTGCCGCGCCTCGCGGTCTCCGGCCTTGACGCGATGCAGCAGCGCCGTCATCTCGTCGTTTTTCAGCACTGGAAGCCTTGCTGTGTTGATCCCGCATATCTCCACCCTGCCGCGCATAGCACCACCCGCCCTTTTCCTTGATAGTGGCAGTATCTCCCGCCTGCGCGGCGGTTATTCCCGGCGGTGAAAAGACCCGATTTTCGACGGCATAGGACGTGCCGCGCCGCGCATAGGGTTAGCAGGAGATCACAGGGAGGGATGGAAAAATGCTCTGTCGGTTCACCTTGCTGCGGCGCAAGGAGGTCATCAACCTCTGCGACGGCTGCCGCCTCGGCTGTGTGGGAGATGTGGAGGTGCAGCTCCCGGAGGGGACGGTCAAGGCGCTGATCGTCTTCGGTCCGTGCCGATTTTTCGGCCTTTTCGGCCGCGGAGAGGACTACTATATCCCGTGGGAGTGCGTCCAAAAATTCGGCGATGACATCCTCCTCGTCGATAAGCCCCTCCAACGCCGCGACCCGCCGCCAAAACGCAAACGGGGGTGGTTTTAGATGGTGAATTACTGCACCGATTTGAGAAACACAACGAACCCCTCTCCCGGTATTGAACCGAGAGAGGGGTTGTATACGCTATATGTACCGCGTTACTTGCTCAGGTACTCGTCGATGGACTTTGCGCCGAGCTTGCCTGCGCCCATGGCGAGGATGACGGTGGCCGCACCGGTCACGGCGTCGCCGCCGGCGTAGACCGCCTGACGGGAGGTGAGACCGTCCTCGTTGACGATGATGCCGCCCTTCTTGTTGACCTCCAAGCCCTTGGTGGTGGACTTGATGAGCGGGTTGGGACTCGTGCCGAGGGACATGATGACCGCGTCCACGGGCAGGTCGAACTCGCTGCCCTTCTTCTCGACGGGACGGCGGCGGCCGGAGGCATCCGGCTCACCCAGCTCCATCTCGATGCAGGTCATGGACTTGACGCAGTCCTGCTCGTCGCCGTTGATCTTCACGGGGTTATTGAGCGTCTTGAAGATGACGCCCTCCTCGATGGCGTGTTCCACCTCCTCGTGACGGGCGGGCAGTTCCTCCATGCCGCGGCGGTAGACGACGTAGACGTCCGCGCCCAGACGCTTGGAGCAGCGGGCGGCGTCCATGGCCACGTTGCCGCCGCCGACGACGGCCACGGTCTTGCCCTTGAGGTCCATGATGGGCGTGTCGCTGTCGGGGCGGTACGCCTTCATGAGATTGATACGGGTGAGGAACTCATTGGCGGAGTAAACGCCCTTGAGGTTCTCGCCGGGGATGTTCATGAACATCGGCAGTCCCGCGCCGGAGCCGATGAACACGGCCTCGAAGCCGTACGCCTCCATCAGCTCGTCGATGGTGATGGTACGGCCGACGACGGTGTTCGTCTCAATCTTGACGCCCATCGCCTTGAGGCCGTCCACCTCCTTCTGCACGATGGCCTTGGGCAGACGGAACTCGGGAATGCCGTACACCAGCACGCCGCCGGCGAGGTGCAGTGCCTCGTAGACCGTGACCTCATAGCCCTTCTTGGCGAGGTCGCCCGCGCAGGTCAGACCCGCAGGGCCGGAGCCGATGACCGCGACCTTATGGCCGTTGGGTGCGGGCTTGGCCACCGTCTCGGTGCTGTGGGCGTTGTGCCAGTCGGCCACGAAGCGCTCCAAGCGGCCGATGCCGACGGGGTCGCCCTTCTTGCCGCGCACGCAGTGCATCTCGCACTGGCTCTCCTGCGGACAGACACGGCCGCAGACGGCGGGCAGGGAGCTGGTCTGATGGATGACCTGATACGCGCCCTCGTAGTCCTTTTCGACGATTTTGGCGACAAACTCCGGAATGCGGACGTTGACGGGGCAGCCGTCCACGCAGGGATGGTTCTTGCAGTTGAGGCAGCGGGCGGCCTCGTCCAGTGCCTGCTCCTCGGTGTAGCCGAGGGCGACCTCGAGGAAGTTCTTGTTGCGCACATTGGGGTCCTGCGAGGGCATCGCGTTCTTATCCAAACGCATATTGATCTTTGCGGCCATCTTACTTTACCTCCTGCTTAAAGAGATTGCAGACTTCCTCGTGCTTATGCACCTCGAAGTCGTGATACATCTGATTGCGCTTCACGGCCAAGTCCCAGTCCACCTTCTGGCCGTCAAAGTCCGGGCCGTCCACGCAGGCGAACTTCGTCTCGCCGCCCACGGTCAGGCGGCAGCCGCCGCACATCCCCGTACCGTCGATCATGATGGGCGACATGGACACGGTGGTGGGCATATGATAAGGCTCGGTTGTCTTGCAGACGAACTTCATCATCACCATCGGGCCGATGGCGAAGATCTCGTCGTAGACGTTGCCCGCGTCGAGCAGCTCCTTCAGTGCCTCGGTGACCATGCCCTTCTGGCCGTAGGAGCCGTCGTCGGTGCAGACCTTGAGGACGGAGGAGACGGCCTTGAACTTGTCCTCGAGGATAACGACATCCTTGCTCTTGAAGCCGACCACGGCGTGAACCTCCGCGCCGCAATCGTGGAACTTCTTGAGGACGGGGTAGGCAATGGCGCAGCCCACGCCGCCGCCGACGACGCAGACTTTCTTCTTGCCCTCGGTTTCGGTGGGCTTGCCGAGCGGGCCGACAAAGTCATGCAGGCTCTCGCCCTGCTGCTTGTGGCTGAGCTTCTCGGTCGTCGCGCCGACGGTCTGGACGATGATGGTGACCGTTCCCTTTTCACGGTCGAAATCATGGATGGTGATGGGGATACGCTCGCCGTTTTCATCCACGCGCAGGATGATAAACTGCCCCGGCTCGGCCTTTTTGGCCACCATAGGGGCCTCAATCTCGTAGAGGATGACGGTTGGCTTCAGTGCTTCTTTTCTGACGATACGGTACATACCTCACTGCTCCTTCTTATCTTATTCCCTTGCGGCACAGCGACCGCTGCGGGGCTTTGCTTCCCCTATTGTAGCATTATCCGCGGGGTGCGTCAATGTCGAATTGATATTTTTTTGACGATAATGACAGGCCGTGCGGCGTTCTTCGTTTGCCGAGGGCGGTGTCCTTGGTGTCCCGCGTAGCAATCCCTCCGTCACGGCTTGCGCCGCGACAGCTCCCTTTACACAAGAAAAACTAAAAAAGTGTATATCCCCGTCGGCGAACCGACGGGGATATACGGAGAAAGGGGGAAGGGAAAAACGCGATGAAGAAGTTTGCTGGGGTAAAGGAGAAAGAATGAAAAAGTTTTTGGCAAAACTTTGGGTAGCGTATCAGCCTCGGCCATTGCCGAAGAAGTAGTTGTAAAACTCCTGCCAATTTTCGGGCATTTGGCCGTAGGAATAGCCGTTACTGCCGTCGGAGCTGCTGTCACTTTCAGAACCCGTGGTCTTGGGCTGTGCGTCGAAGGTCAGGTCCATGGTGATATACTGGCCGCTGCGGTAGACCGTCAGCGTGACGGTGTCCCCGGCGCGGTAGCTCTTCATAGCCGCCGACATATCCTGACGGCTCGTGAGAACGGTGTCGCCCATCTTGGTGATGACGTCACCGAGGCGAAGCCCGGCCTTGTCGCCTGCACCGCCCTCCGTCACGGAGTAGATGAACACGCCCTGCGTGATGTCGAAGCCGTACTGCGCCGCCATCTGCGCCGTCATCGTGCCTGCGGTCACGGCCATATAGGCCTTATCCGTCACCGCGCCGTTTTCCATGATGTCGGTAATGACGGACTTCACGTCGTCAATAGGGATGGCGAAGCCCAGACCCTCCACCGTAGTGGTGGAATACTGCGAATACTTGGCGGACACAATGCCCACGACCTCACCGTAGAGGTTCATCAGCGGGCCGCCGGAGTTGCCGGGGTTGATGGAGCAGTCCACTTGAATCATATTGAATGGCGTGCCGTCCACATTGATAGCACGGTTGCAGCTGGAGACAATACCCTCGCTCATGGAGAACGTCAGCTCACCCAGCGGGTTGCCGATGGCGAGGACGGTGTCGCCCACATTCACGTCGGCACTGTTGCCCAGCGTGACGGCCTGCAAACCCTCGGCCTCGATTTTCAGCACGGCCACATCGTAGTCGCTGTCACTGCCGATGAGGGTGGCATCGTAGGTGTCGCCGTTATAGAGCGTCACCTTGATGGAGCTTGCGCCGCTCACCACATGGTGGTTGGTGACCACATAGCCGTCCTTTGTGATGATGAAGCCGCTGCCGCTGGAGGCGGATTGTGTCGTCTGTCCGAAGATGTTGGTGCTGGTGGCCGAGCAGTTGATGGAGACGGTGCTGTTGACCGTGGAGGCATAGACCTCGTTGGGTTCCATCTTTGTCTGACCGTTCACCGTCTTGACCTGCACGGTCACAGGCTCGCGTGCGCTCTCCTGAATGACGGCCTCATCCTTGCTGTTGGCCTTTGCCAAAGCCGCGCCGCCGTATCCGGCAGCTCCGCCCGCCACGGCGCAAGCCAGCACGAGTGCCGTGGCCTTGACCCATGTGCGGCGGAAGAAGGATTTCTTCCCGCTCGTGCGGTGGGGGATCTCCGGCTGCGGCTGCGGCTGCCGCGCGGGTGTGTAATCGTCGTGGGGCAGGTCGTCCCGATTGGTATAGTGGTAAGAATTGAATTCGTCGTTATACATAAAAGTGCGCCTCCCGTTTTTTTGCGAATGGACACGGCGGACGCTTGCCGAAGCGTTCAAGTCGTGGTAAAATACGTGGTAAGATTTTTTGTGCTGGGGGTTCTTCCTCTTACTGTCTGTCAGTTTACTCGCTTTTCTTAATTCTACCTTTAAGTTTTCGAAAAAAATATGAACATTTTGAAAAGGAGGCGGTGTGCTTGCTGCGCATCGACCAGATACGGCTGCATCCGGGCGAGGAGGAGACGCTGCTCCCACTGCGCTGCGCCAAGGTACTGCGCGTTCCGCCGGAGGCAATTTTAGAATGTACGGTACTGCGCCGCGCCCTCGACGCGCGGGAGACGCTGAATTTCGTCTACACGCTCTCGGTGCGCGTGGCGCAGGAGACGCAGGTGCTGCGCCGCTGCCGCGACAGGCGTGTGTCCGCCTATGCGCCGGAGAGCTACGCCCTGCCCGCCGCCGTGGCCGCGCCGAAGGCGCGTCCCATCGTGGTGGGTGCAGGGCCTGCGGGGCTGTTCGCTGCGCTGGTGCTGGCCAAATGCGGCGCGCGCCCCATCGTTTTGGAGCGCGGGCAGTGCGTAGAGCGGCGGCAGACGGACGTAGAACGCTTCTGGCGCGGCGGCGCACTCGACACCGAGAGCAACGTCCAGTTCGGCGAGGGCGGCGCGGGCGCGTTTTCGGACGGGAAGCTCAACACCGGGACGCGGGACGTGCGCCACCGCTTCATTTTGGAGACGCTGGTGCGCTGCGGCGCACCGCAGGACATCCTCACCGACGCGAAGCCCCACGTGGGGACGGACAAGCTCCACATCGCCCTGCAATGCCTGCGGCGTGAGCTGACGGAATCGGGCGCGGACATCCGCTTCGGCGCGAGGCTGGCGGGCGTCCGGCTCGAAAATGGCCGTGTCCGCGCCGTCACCGTGCATCAAGGCGGGCAGGTGTACGCGCTGAGTGCGGAAACGGTCATCCTCGCCCTCGGCCACAGCGCACGCGATACATTTGAAATGCTCTTTACCGCGGGTGTCCGGATGGAGCAAAAGCCGTTCGCCGTGGGCGTGCGCATTGAGCATTGTCAAGCGGACATCGACGCCGCGCAGTACCGCACCTTGGCGGGACACCCCGCCCTCCCGCCGAGCAGCTACAAGCTCGCCTGTCATCTCCCGAACGGACGCAGCGCGTTCAGCTTCTGCGTCTGCCCTGGCGGTCAGGTGGTGGCCGCCGCGTCGGAGACGGCGCACACCGTCACCAACGGCATGAGCGTCTGCGCCCGCGACGGCGAGAACATCAACGGTGCGCTGCTCGTGAACGTGACGCCGGAGGATTTCCCCTCCGGCCACCCCCTCGCGGGCATCGCATTGCAGCGGCAGATGGAAGCGGCGGCCTACGCCCTCACAGGCGGGTACGCTGCCCCCTGTCAGCGCGTGGAGGACTTCCTCCTCGGCCGTGCCACGGCCGCAGCGGGACGCATCCGGCCGACGTACCGCCCCGGCGTGGTCTATACCGACCTGCACCGCTGCCTGCCGCCGTTTGTCAGCGAGACGCTGTCGCTGGCGCTGCCGGAGCTGGGGAAAAAGCTCCGCGGGTACGACGACCCGGACGCGCTTTTACTCGGCGTGGAGACACGCTCGTCCTCCCCGGTACGGCTGCCGCGGGATGACCATGATGAATCAAACATTCGCGGGCTGTTCCCCTGCGGCGAGGGCGCGGGTTATGCCGGAGGCATCCTCTCCGCCGCCGCCGACGGAATGCGCTGCGCGGAAAAGATATTGGAGGTATACAGATGAAAAAGATTGCCGTTTACGAAAACTTCACCGAGCCGAAGCACCGCCGGCAGATCAACGACACCGCCGCTGAGTACGGCTTCGCCGTGGATTACTACACCGCACCCGACGCCGTACCGCCGGAGAAGCTGGGCGAGTACGAGGTGCTCTACGGAATGCCACAGCCCTCGGACTTGAAGGGCTTCACAAGCCTGAAGTGGTTCTGCTGCTGCTTCGCCGGGACGGACGCCTATCTGGACGACGGTCTTTACTCCAACCCGAACGTCATGCTCTCCAATTCCTCCGGCGCGTATGGTGTCACCATCTCCGAGCATCTTATTATGGTGTGCCTTATGCTGCTGCGCCA
Source organism: Firmicutes bacterium CAG:341 (assembly GCA_963631875.1). Taxonomy (GTDB): domain Bacteria; phylum Bacillota; class Clostridia; order Oscillospirales; family Oscillospiraceae; genus Vescimonas. Next base: position 33,691 of record CAVGSO010000005.1, read on the forward strand.
CGAGATGACCTACTGTGCCGAGGCCGCCGCACACCGCTGGGGCGAGGTACGGCCTATGCGCTCGATTATCGGCAGCACCATCACCGTCCTCGGCACGGGCGACATCGGCACGGAGTTCGCCCGCCGGGCGAAGGCGATGGGCGCCGCGTCCATCCGGGGCGTCCGCCGCACGAAAAAGGCCGCTGACCCGGCCTTTGACAGCATTCACACGAACGAGGAGCTGGACGCGCTGCTGCCCGACACCGATCTTTTGGTGATGGCACTGCCCGCCACCGGTGAGACGAAGCACCTTCTCTCCGCCGAGCGTCTCGCCCTGCTGCCGCCGAGCGCGTTCGTGGTCAACGTCGGGCGCGGCGTGTCCATCGACCAAGCCGCGCTGGTCGCCGCGCTGAACGCGGGAAAGCTGGCAGGCGCGGCACTGGACGTATTTGAGCAGGAGCCGATCCCCGCGGGCGACCCGGTGTGGACGGCAAAAAATCTGCTGCTCACACCGCATATCTCCGGCCAGATGAGCCTCGGCTACACGCGGGATCGGAACGTGACCCTCTTCTGCGAGGATCTCGCGCGCTACGCCCAAGGCGAAAAACCGCGCCGCCTCGTCGATCGCCGCGTGGGGTATTAAGTACAAGTAAAAGCTCCCCCTGCTTATGAACAGCACCCCATTTGTTAGACAAGTATGGTAAATACTTGTACTAAGAAATGGGGTGTTTTTCAATGTCAAAGAGAGTACCGAACAAACGATACACGTCGGAATTCAAAAAGACGGTTGCAGAAACGATGCAAGAAGAGAAATTGAGCTGCAAAGAAACGGAACGGCGATTTCATCTTCCGCATAATCGAGCGGCTGCGTGCAGAGGCAGAATACCTAACGAGAGGAACGTCGTTTTTTGTGTTCTATATTGCCTCCAACGCGCTCATTACGTCGCCCAGCAGGTAGAGTGAGCCGCAGCACAGCACCGCGCCGTCGGGCGGGGTGAGGGCGAGCGCGGCCTTTACGCCCTGCGGTATGCGCTCACAGGCGGTGACGGGCTTTCCGAGCGCGGAGAGTGTTTCGGCCAATTTGTCGGCACTCAGCGCGCGGGGATTGCGGGGCGTTACGGTGACGAAGCGGTCGGCGCGGCGGGCGAGCTGACCGTACATATGGCCGTAATCCTTGTCGCCCAGCACCCCGGTCAGCACCGTCAGCGGGCGAGCGGAGAGGTAGTCGTCCACGTTCCGCGTCAACGCTTCCATGCACTGCGGGTTGTGTCCGCCGTCAAGAATCACGGCGGGGTCGCGCCGAACGAGCTGAAACCGCCCCGGCCACTCGACGGCGGCGAGGCCGCTCCGGATGGCCGTTTCCGGGATATTCCAGCCGCGGCGGCGCAGGCACGTCAGCACCGTCAGCGTCACGGCGGCGTTATGAAGCTGGTGCTGCCCCAGCAGGGAGAGGCGCAGCCCCGGCAGCCCCGGCCAGTCGAAGACCTGCCCCGAGAGCGAGTGGGAGCGCGGGCGGAGCGCGTCGAAATCCGCGACGGTCAGCGCCGCACCGACGGTGCGGCAGCGGTCGGCCACGACCTTGCGCACCGAGGGTGCGGAGGGGTACAGCACCGCGTCGCAGCCGGGCTTGATGATCCCCGCCTTTGTTGCGGCGATGGCCTCTATCGTGCCGCCCAGAACGGCGGTGTGGTCGAGGCCGATGTTGGTGACGGCGGCGACCTCCGGCGCGGGGATGACGTTCGTGGCGTCAAATTCGCCGCCCATCCCGACCTCGCACACCACGATGTCACACTGCTGCCGCGCAAACCACGTCAGAGCGAGGGCGGTGACCAGCTCGAACTCCGTGGGCGGGTCGTCCATGCAGCTTGCCAAGGGGCGTATTTCTTCCGCCAAGGCGCACAGCTCGTCGTCAGGAATAGGGACACCGCCGAGCTGCATTCGTTCGTTGAAAACGCGGATATACGGAGAGGTATACAGCCCGACGCGATACCCGGCGGCGCGGAGAACGGCGGAAATCATGGCGCAGGTGCTGCCCTTTCCGTTCGTTCCCGTGACATGAATGCAGCGCAAGGTGCGCTCCGGATGGCCTAATTTGTTCATCAGGGCGTCAATGCGCGACAATCCGGGGACGCTGCCGCGCCAGTCCACCGAGTGGATATAGTCCAGCGCCTCGTCAAGCGTCATGATGGCCACGCTCCTTTTCCGTCAAATGCCGACGCACCGGGGCGAGGGCGTTGCGATGCAGCAGCAGCCACACCGCCAGCGTGTCGACGCTCGCGGTGACGGCGAACTGTACGCTCCGCACTGCCAGCCGCGCAAGGAAGAACGCGAGCTTCGCCTCGCCGCCGTAGACGAGCGCGAGCGCGCCGCTCTGCCACAGCACCGAGCCGCACACCGCCGCGGGGAAGATCGCCAACGCCACGCGCCCAAGGCCGGGTCTGCGCCACACATGGGCGCGCATGAGTCCTGCCCACAGACCGTAGAGTATGGGCGGCAGGCAGAAGATGGGATTGTAGCCGAACGGCGAGAAGAGGCAGCCGATGAAGTCCGCCGCGAAGCCGACCGCCGCGCCGGGGACGGGGCCGAGCAGCAGCCCCGCCAGCACGATGGGGACGGCCTCGAGCGAGAAGCGGCTGACCTCGCTGGGGATGACCGTCAGCAGCCGCGCCAGCACGACGCTCAACGCCGTCATCAGGGCGCAGACCGTCAGGCCGTAGACGCTCAGGGGAGCGGTACGCGCGCCGCTCAATTCCTTTTCGGGCATGAAAAAAGCACCTCCTACTCCTTGGGATGGGAGGTACATCTCAGAGAATCTCAAAAAATGTCCGCACGGTGGAAGCTGAAGCGGCATCGCGGAGCAAGCTCCTTCGTCCGGCGGCAGCCTCCCATCCGTCCGGCACTTAACGCACCGCTTCTACACTGTGCAGCGTCATTATAGCACTGCCCGCGTACCATTGCAAGAGATTTTTTCACGTCATTTCCGTCCTGCCCATTGACGGCGCACCACTCTATCATGTATAATAGGGCTTGCTTTAGACACAAGATATATGGTCAGGAGGGGTTACGATGGAAATGGACTTCAAGAACGGCCGCTGCACGGACGGCGCAGGGCGCGAGCGGCTCGACCCGACGGTTTACAAGGATTGGCAGATCGGTGCGGCGGCGGAGGAAGCCCTGCCGGATGTGGCATTTTTCCGCGAAAGGCTGGGCCTGCGCCCAGAGGAGCTGCTGCCCTACGGGCGGACGCCCAAGCTCGACTTCCTGCGCATCATGGAGCGGCTCAAGGACAGACCCGACGGCAAGTACATCGAGGTCACGGCCATCACGCCCACGCCCTTGGGCGAGGGCAAGTCCACCACCTCTCTCGGGCTGATCGAGGGGCTGGGACGGCTGGGCAAGCACGTCGGCGGCTGCCTGCGTCAGCCCTCCGGCGGGCCGACCATGAACGTCAAGGGGACGGCGGCGGGCGGCGGCAACGCCCTGCTCATCCCGATGACGGAGTTTTCACTGGGACTGACGGGCGACATCAACGACATCATGAACGCTCACAACCTCGCCATGACGGCCTTGAACGCCCGAATGCAGCACGAGCGCAATTACGACGATGAAACGCTCGCCCGGCGCGGCCTGCGGCGGCTGGATATTGATCCGGAGCGGGTGCAGTGGAGCTTCGTGCTGGACTTCTGTTGTCAGGCACTGCGCAAAATGCGCATCGGTCTCGGCGAGGGGAAAATGGACGGCTACCCGATGGACACCTGCGCCAACATCGCCGTCAGCTCCGAGCTGATGGCCATCCTCTCCGTGGCGCGGGACTTAGAGGATCTGCGCCGCCGTATCGGCGACATCGTGCTGGCCTACGACAAAAAGGGTCACCCCGTCACCACCGAGGACCTGGAGGTGGCGGGCGCGATGACGGCCTGGATGCGCAAGACCATCAACCCCACGCTCTGCTACACCGTGGAGCATCAGCCCGTGCTGGTACACGCAGGGCCCTTTGCCAACATCGCCATCGGCCAGTCCTCCGTCATCGGTGACCGACTCGGCCTCAAGCTCTTTGACTATCACGTCACCGAGTCCGGCTTTGCCGCCGACATCGGGTTTGAAAAATTCTGGAACGTCAAGTGCCGCCTCTCCGGGCTGAAGCCGGATGTGTCGGTGCTGGTCGCCACCGTCCGCGCGCTGAAAATGCACGGCGGCGGGCCGGAGGTCGTGCCGGGTCGTCCCTTGCCGGAGGCGTACACGAAGGAAAACCTCGCCCTGCTGGAAGCGGGCTGCGCGAATCTGCTGCACCATGCGAATACCGTGCGCAAGTCCGGCATTACCCCGGTCGTCTGCATCAACCGCTTTTATACCGATACGGAGGCCGAGCTGTCGCTCGTGCGCCGTGTCTGCGAGGCGCATGGGCTGCGCTGCGCCGTCTCCGACCACTGGCGCTACGGCGGCGCTGGCGCGGAGGAACTGGCGCGGGAGGTGCTGGCGGCGTGCGAGGAGCCGAGCGAGCTGAAGCCCCTCTACCCCGACGACCTGCCGCTGCGGCAGCGCGTGGAGCGTATCGCCCGCGAGGTCTACGGCGCGGACGGCGTGGACTGGTCGCCGCTGGCCTTGGAGAAGGCGGAGCGGTTCGAGCGCGACCCGAAGTACGCGGACTATTGCACGATGATGGTCAAGACGCACCTGTCGCTCTCCCACGACCCGACGAAAAAGGGCGTACCGACGGGGTGGCGGCTTCCGGTGCGGGATGTGCTGGAATACAGCGGCGCACGGTTTTTATGCCCGATGGCGGGGTCGATCTCGATGATGCCCGGCACCGGCTCTGACCCGGCGTATCGCCGCATTGACGTGGACACCGCCACCGGGGCGGTGCGGGGACTGTTTTAAGGCAAATATATTGTAACAGGAGGCACTATGGACGATACGATACGCTCCTGTCGGGAGTTTACCTCGCTGCTCGGCTCAAACGAGCCGACACCGGGCGGCGGCGGCGCGGCGGCACTGAGCGGCGCGCTGGGCGCGGCACTGTGTACGATGGTCGCCTCGCTGACCGTCGGGAAGAAGCAATACGCCGCCGTGGAATCGGAGGTACAGACGCTGCTGAAACGCTGCAAATCGTTGCAGGACGCGCTGCTGGACGCGGTGGCTTTGGACGCGGAGGGCTTTCTGCCCCTCGCGGCGGTCTATGCCATGCCCAAGGATGACCCCAACCGCCCCGTGGCCTTGCAGAAGGCCTCGGAGGCGGCGTGTGACGCGCCGCTGCGCATGATGACGCTCTGCCTCGACGCGCTGGACGCCGCACGGCGGCTGGCGGAGATCGGCTCGCGCCTCGCCGTGTCGGACGCGGGCTGCGCCGCCGCGCTGCTGCACGGTGCGCTCCGCGCCGCCTCGCTGAACGTGCGCATCAACACGAAGACCATGCCCGACCGCGAGACGGCGCAGGCACTGAACGATCAGTGTGACGCGCTGCTCTACCGAGGGACGGCGCAGGCCGACGCGGTCTTTGAGCGCGTGGCGCGGGTATTGACAACGCAGTAAAGGTGGGGGAGGATCTCATGGCTGAATTGCTCTACGGTAAGCCCGTGGCCGACGTGCTCACGGCGGAGACGCGGCGGCGTGCGGATGAATTGCGCCGCGCCGGAGTCACGCCAAAGCTCGTGATTTTGCGCTGCGGCGAGGACGAGGCGGACGGCGCGTATCTCCGCGGCGCGTTAAAGTGCGGCGAGCAGTGCGGCGTGGCGGTGGAAGTGCAAACACTGCCGGAGGACGTGTCCTACGACGCGCTGGCGGGAGCACTTGAGCGCGTGAACGAGGACACCACCACCCACGGCTGCCTCCTGCTGCGCCCACTCCCCAAGCACCTGCGGGCGCGGGAGCGCGCGCTCTGTGCGCTGCTCGAGGCGAAAAAGGACGTGGACGGGATGACGCCCGCCTCCGCCGCCTCGGTCTTCACCGGAAGCGGTGCGGGCTTCGCGCCCTGCACCGCGCAGGCGTGTATGGAATTGTTGGCGCACTACGGCGTGGACTGCGAGGGCAAGCAGGCGGCGGTCATCGGCCGCTCCGCCGTGGTGGGACGGCCCGCGGCCATGCTTTTGCTGGCGAAAAACGCCACCGTGACGGTCTGCCACACCGGGACACGGGACGTGGCCGCCGTCACGAGGCAGGCGGACATCATCGTCACCGCCGCCGCTTCGGCGGGCAGTCTGACCGCCGCGCACGTTCGGCCGGGGCAGGTGGTGGTGGACGTATCGACCAACTGGGACGGCGCGTCCCTCTGCGGCGACGCGGTTTTTGATGAGGTGGCGGCAATCGTCCGAGCCATCACGCCCGTCCCCGGCGGGGTCGGCGCGGTGACGTCGGCGGTGCTGATGGCACACACGGTGCGCGCGGCGTATCTCGCGGCAGGGGAGGGGAAGGGATGAATTTCTTTTTGACGCTGGCGTATCTCTTTTTCATCGGCTCGACGCTCGGCTGGGTGGCGGAGCTGCTGTACCGCCGCTTCCTCTCCGGGGCGAACCCGGAGCGCAAGTGGATCAACCCCGGCTTCTGTGTCGGCCCTTACGTGCCGCTCTACGGCTTCGGGCTGTGTATTTTGTACGTGCTGGCCACCGTCGGCGAGGAAAACGGCGTGGACACGGCGGGGGAGAAGCTCCTGCTCTTCGCGGGCATGGCGCTGAGCATGACGGCCATTGAGTACATCGCGGGCATTCTGAGTCTCAAGGTGATGAAAATACGCCTCTGGGACTACACGAAGCAGTGGGGCAACGTGCAGGGCTTGATCTGCCCGGCGTTCTCCGCGCTGTGGGCGGCGGTCAGCGCGGCGTACTATTTCTGCGTCCACCCCTACATTTTGGACGCGCTCGACTGGCTCTCACGTAATTTGGCATTCTCGTTCGTCATCGGCTTTTTCTTCGGCGTGTTTACCATCGACGTGGTCTACTCTGCCAAGCTCGTCTCGCGCATCCGCGCCTTCGCCGACGAGCATGAGGTCGTCATTCGGCTTGAGCGGCTCAAGTCGCACATCCGGCAGCGGCAGGACGAGCGCCGCGAGAAGATCGACTTCCTCTTTGCGCTGCACTCCGAAAGCCCGCTTCTCGACCATCTCCGCGAGGCCGAGGAGGTGTGGGAACACAGGTTCAGGAAATAATATCGCATGGAAAAGCACTGCCCGGCGCAAGGCCGGGCAGTGCTTCTATGCTGTTTGAGTAGGTTCACATCTCTACGAGGCTTTGCAGGGCTTTGCGATAGATGCGGCGCAGGCGTTCCATGTTGGCGAGGGTGATGTACTCGTTGCCCTCATGCTCGCGGCATTCCTCGCCGGGGAAGTTCGGGCCGAAGGCGATGATGTTGTCCATCGCGCGGGCGTAGGTGCCGCCGCCGATGGCCAGCGGCTCGGATAGATCGCCCGTTTCCTCGCGGTAGGCTTTCAGCAGGCGCGCCATCACGGGGCCGTTCTTGTCGAGATAGACGGGACGCAGGGGATTTGACGGCAGGAGCGTGAAGCCCTGCGCCTGCGCCGCCTTGCCCAGCGTGTCCAGCACCGACTGCGCCGACACGTTCTCCGGGTGGCGGATGTCCACTGTCAGGCGAATTTCGCCGTTTTCAACCCGAAGCATTCCGACGTTCAGCGACAGCGGCCCGCTGTCGGGGGAGGCCATGCGCAGACCGACCTTTTCACCGTACACGTCGCCGCCGAAGAGGGCAGTGTACGCGCTTGCAAACCGTCCGCCCTCCGTCTCGGCGAGCTTGGTCAGGACTTTATCGATGGCGTTTTCACCGTGCCACGGCGCGCTGCCGTGTGCGCTCTTGCCCTCCGCGCGGTGTTCGCCGGAGGGCGTTTCAACGACACAGTCATCCGGGACGATGTTCGGCGCGCTGCCGCCGTGGGCGGTTACGACCCCGCTGCCCGCGAGGGGCATGGTCATCGTGACGACCAAGATGCCCTTTTCACAGTAGATGGCCGGGAAGTCGCCGTCCGGCGTGATGCCGCAGGTGACGGGCTCCTCGTTGGCCACATAGGCTTCCATGTCAAGCCAGTCGCCGTTTTCCTCCGTCTGACCGAAGATGAGGCGGATACGGCGGGGCAGTGCCTTGCCCTGCGCAGCGTAGGCATCCGCGATGTCCTTGACGGCGTAGATGCTGATAATGGTGGGGCCTTTGTCGTCCAGCGTGCCGCGGCCGTAGAGCCGCCCGTCGGCCACCGTGCCGTCATAGGGCGGGTAGTCCCAGCCCTTTCCGGCGGGGACGACGTCGAGATGGCTCAGAACGCCGATGATCTCATCGCCCTGCCCGACCTCGGCGTAGCCGTACTTGCCGTCCGCGTTCTTTACGCGAAAGCCGAGGGAGCGGCACAGCTCGAGGGTGTACTCGAGCGCCTTGGCAGGCCCCGGACCGTAGGGATAGCCGTCCCTGCCGTGTTCGGCCACGGACTCGATGGCCAGCAGGCCCTTTAATGCTTCGATCATACGCTCACCCCATACAATTTCGTATATTTTTCCGTCAGATAGTCCACGTAGAAGTGCGGCTTAAACGATGTCCCGGTCGCGCCGCGCAGCAGCTCGTCCGCCGTCAGGAGCATACCGTGGCGGTAGATCTTCTCCGTCAGCCACGACTTCACCGGGGTGAGGTCGCCGCGCTTGATACAGCCGTCCACGTCGATCTCGCGCGTCAGCGCGTCCATGAACTGCGCGGAGTAGGCCGTGCCGAGCGCGTAGCTCGGGAAGTAGCCGAACGCGCCGTCCGCCCAGTGCATATCCTGCAGGACGCCGTGCGTGTCGTCCGGCACATCGATGCCGAGGTATTTCTTATACAGCTCGTTCCACGCTGCGGGCAGGTCGTCCACCGCCAGCTCGCCCTTGAAGAGCGATTTTTCCAGCTCGTAGCGCACCAGCACGTGGAACGGGTACGTCAGCTCGTCAGCGTCGGTGCGGATGAGGCTGGGACGCGCCACGTTGACGGCGCGGTAGAACATCTCCTCCGTCACCGAGGCCATCTGCGCCGGGAACAGGCGGCAGACCTCCGGGAAGATGAGGTCACAGAAGGCGCGGCTGCGGGCGATATAGTTCTCCCACAGGCGGGACTGGCTCTCGTGGATGGCAGTCGTCGCGCCGTGACCCATGCACGAGTGCAGCAGCTCCGGCGCGATACTCAGCTCGTACATCGCGTGGCCGCTCTCATGCACCACGGAGAAGAGATTGCTCAAAAGGTCGTCCTCGAAATACTTGGTCGTGATGCGCACATCGGTGCGGGAGAACTCCACCGTGAAGGGATGCTCCGACTCGCGCAGGACGCAGCGGTGCTTGTCGATGCCCATCACGTCCATCAGGTAGTCGGACAGTGCCTTTTGCTGCGGGATGGGGAACGTTTGGTTCAAAAAGCCCAGCTCCGGCTGCTGCCCCTTTTCCATGATGGCGTGCAGCACGGGTGTGAGCTTCTCGCCCATCAGGTCGAAGAACGGGTCGAGCATGGACTGCGTGCAGCCCTTTTCAAACTCATTCAGCAGCGTGTCATACACGTCCGCGCCGGGACGGATATAGTTGGCAAACTGCCGCCGGATCTCCACCATGTCGGAAAGGTACGGCTTGAAAATGGAGAAATCGCTCTTCGCCTTGGCGAGCTGCCAGTAGTGGCGGCCGGCATTCGCGGCCTTTTCCGCCGCCATGACGGCCTCCTTCGGAACTTTTTCCTGTTTCTCGCGCTGCTCGCGCAGCTCCTCCGCCTCGCGCCGCGTCTGAAAATCGAGACTTTCGCGCTCACCGTACAGCGCGGCGATGACCTCACCCATGTGGGGATCGACGTTCATCGTGTGCAGGTCGCCCGCGATCTGCTCCATCGTGTCGCCTGTTGCGTCCGAGCCGCCGTCGGGCATGGCCGTCGCGGCGTCGTACATCAGCAGGTTGGAGACGTGTTCGTAGGCGTGCAGTCTGCGCTGGTAAGCGCGCAGCTCCTGAATCTTTGCTTCAAGCTCCATATGCATCCTCTCTCCGCCTCACAGTGTCTTCGCCTTGAGACAGGCGACGAAATGACCGGGTTCGACCTCCTCAAAGGGAATGTCGCCCTTCGTGCATTCCTCCGAGGCAAAGGGGCAGCGCGCCGCGAAGCGGCAGCCGGGCTTGGGGTTGATGGGGTTCGTGACCTCGCCGTGGATGATCTGCGGTTTCTTGCTGCGCATGGAAATGCTCGGAATGGGGATGGCCGAGAGCAGCGCCTTCGTGTAGGGGTGCATGGGGTTGACGAAGAGGTGCTTCGACTCGCAGTACTCCACGCACTTGCCGAGGTACATGACGGCGATTTGGTTGGAGATATGGCGCACCACGGACAAGTCGTGCGTGATGAACATATACGTCAGGTTGCGCTCCTCCTGCAAGTCCATCAGCAGGTTCAGAATCTGCGCCTGAATGGACACGTCCAGCGCGGACACCGGCTCGTCGCAGACGATGAAGCGAGGGTTGAGCGACAGGGCGCGCGCCACGCCGATACGCTGGCGGCGGCCGCCGTCCAGCTCGTGGGGATACGCACCGGAAAGACGCTCTGCAAGCCCCACGGTGTCCATCAGCTCGGCCACCTTTTCGTAGACCTCGCTGCTCGTTTTATACAGCCCGGCCACGAGGATCGGCTCTGCGATCAGCTCCTGAACGCTCATGCGGGGGTTCAGGCTGGCGTAGGGGTCTTGGAAGATCATCTGCATATCGCGGCGGATCTTCGAGAGCTTCTTGGCCTTGTAGTTCGTGATGTCCTCACCGTCGTAGAGGATGTGTCCGCTCGTCGGCTCGTGCAGCTTCAGCACCGTGCGCCCCAGCGTGGACTTGCCGCAGCCGGACTCTCCGACCACGCCCAGCGTCTCGCCCTCGTTGATCTTCAGAGAAATGCCGTCCACCGCGTGAAGCGTGGCATTTTTCCCAACTTGGAAATACTTGCACAGATCCTGCATTTCAATCAGGGGATGCTTTTCATTCATGGTCAGACCTCCTCCTTCTTGTGCTCGTCAAACAGGAAGCACTTGAGCTGCAAGCCGTCCGCGTCGTAGGTGTCGGGATGGCACTGACGGCAGCGCTCCGTCGCGTGGGGACACCGGGGGGAGAAATAGCAGCCCTCGGGCAGATCCGTCGGGTCGGGCATCATGCCGTCGATGGGGTGCAGCCGCTTCTCGTCGGCCTCCAGATTGGGGATGGAGTTGAAAAGCCCCACGGTGTACGGATGGTGCTTGTCTCCGGTGAAGACCTGCTCCACCGTGCCGTACTCGATGATCTCGCCCGCGTACATGACGGCGACCTTGTCGCACGTCTGCGCCACGATGCCGAGGTCGTGGGTGATCATGATCATCGAGGTGCGCAGCTTCTCCTGAAGCTCCATCATCATGGCCAGCACCTGCGCCTGAATGGTCACGTCTAACGCCGTCGTCGGCTCGTCCGCGATGAGCAGCATGGGGTTGCAGGCCAGCGCGATGGCAATGACCACGCGCTGCTTCATGCCGCCGGAGAACTGGTGAGGATAGTCCTTTTTGCGGCTGGGCATAATGCCCACCATCTCCAGCACCTCCTCCACACGTGCCTCCAGCTCGGCGCGGGTGTGCCCCTCGTTGTGGGTCTGTAAGGCCTCCAAAATCTGGTCGCCCACCGTCAGCACCGGATTCAGCGCCGTCATGGGGTCTTGGAAGATCATGGAAATTTTTTCGCCGCGAATGCCCTGCATCTGCTTGTTCGTCAGATAGGTGGGTGCGGGCAGCGCCGCAGCGGCCTCGCCGCCCTGCGGCGCGTGGGCGGCGAGGGAGTCCTCCGCAGAGACGGCGGTGCCGTCCTTTTCGCGGATGGCCAAGATGTCCTCTCCGTCGAAGCAAATCGAGCCGCAGTTGGTGCGGGTGGTGCGCTCCGGCAGCAGGCCGAGGATGGCCAGTGCCGTGGTGGTCTTGCCCGCGCCCGTCTCGCCGACGAGGCCGAGCGTCTCGCCCTTGCCCAGCGTCAGAGAGATGTGGTTTACGGCGTGAACGGTCTCAAGATCGGTCTTATAGTCGATCTGCAAATCCTTGATGGTCAGTAATACTTCACTCATGATGTCTCCCTCCCTTTAATCCTTCAGCTTGGGATCCAGTGCGTCACGCAGGCCGTCGCCGGCGAGGTTGAAGCTCAGCGCCGCAATGACGATGAACACGCCGGGGATGTAGAGCAGGTGGGGCGCAGAGAACATATACGTCTCCGCGTCGGACAGCAGCGCGCCCCATTCGGGAGCGGGCGGCTGCACGCCCATGCCGAGGAAGCTCAGGCCGGAGGCGGACAGGATCATGGTGGCCACGTTCATGGTGGCGGTGACAATGATAGGACCGAGCGCGTTGGGGATGACGTATTTCAGGATGATGCGCATATCGCTCGCGCCGTAGGAGCGGGCGGCCTCGATGTAGTCCTCTTCGACCACACCCAGCACCACGGAGCGCACCATGCGGATAATGCTCGGTACGCACGAGACGGTGATGGCAATCAGCAGGTTGCGCAAATTCGCGCCCAGCGCCGCCACCACGGCCAAGCTCAACAGAATGGGCGGCACGGTCATGACCACGTCGGTCAGACGCATGATGACGTTATCTACCCAGCCGCCGTAGTAGGCAGCCACCGCGCCGAGAAGACCGCCGATGATCATCGACACGATGGTCGTGATGATACCGATGGCCAGCGAGTAGCGAGAGCCGTGGATGATACGGGCAAAGAGGTCACGCCCGACCTCATCCGTGCCGAACCAGTGCGCGGCACTGGGGGCTTGCAGACGGTTGGGGATGTCCTGAAGCACGGCCTTGTCGTAGGGGACGATGAGGTCGGCGAAGATGGCGATCCCCACCACGAAGATGAGCAGCACAAGACCCAGCATGGCGGTTTTGCTCTTGCGGAAGCGGCGCCAGATTTCCTTGGCCTGACTGTTTTTCTTGCTTTTCTTTACAACTTTACTTTCCATAAGTCAACGCTCCTTTCCGCTCTCAGGACTTATACAGTGCCTTGATGCGCGGGTCGATGTAGGCGTAGAGAATATCGACGACGAGCATGACAATACAGAACAGTGCCGCGAGGAAGAGGGTAGCGGCCAGCACGACGGGCGTGTCCTTTTGCCGGATGGAGCTGACGATCAGCATTCCGAGGCCGGGCATACCGAACACCGTCTCGCAGATGACGGCGCCGCCCAGCGCGCTGCCGAAGCCCATGCCGATGGACGTCACGACGGGGAGCAGGGCGTTGCGCAGTGCGTGCTTCCAAATCACGGCCTTTTCATCCACGCCCTTGCTGCGGGCGGTGCGGATGTAGTCCTGACGGATCGTTTCCAGCATGGTCGAGCGCGTCAGACGCATATCGCTGGCCGCGCTGCCCAGTGCCAGCGTGATGGTCGGGAGAACGAAGCCCTTCCACGTATCGATGCCGCTGAACGGCAGCCAGCCCAGCTTCAGGGAGAAGATGATCATCAGCATAAGACCCAGCCAGAAGCCCGGCATGGCGGAGAAGAACATGGCCAGCGTGGTCAGCACGTTGTCCAGCCAAGAATACTGCTTCACGGCGGAGATAATGCCCAGCACCACGCCGAGGCCGACACCCAAAATAGTGGAGGTCACGGCCAGCGTCAGCGTGCAGGGGAAGCGAGACATGATGGACTCAAACACAGGCTGGCCGTTGCGGTAGGACGTGCCGAAGTCGAAGTGCAGCACAATTCCCTTGAGGTAATTGAAGAACTGCTCGAAGAACGGCAGGTCTGCGCCCAGCTTGTGGTTCAGCGCGGCGATGTCCTCCGGCTTTGCGGTGATGCCCAAAATCAGCTCTGCGGGTGTACCCGGGGTCAGGTACATGATGGCGTACACCAAAAAGATGGCGCCGAGCAGAACCGGTATGGTCAGCAGGATTCGCTTGATGACGTATTTATACATACGTTCACTCCTCTCTCTGAATCTGCGGAGGCTTGCTCCGTGGGTGATATGGTTATTTTACTTGCATTTTGCAAATATGTCAATAATTTTATAAAATCTGCTCAAAAAAATATTGCAAAATCCGAGAAGATTTGATAACATATAGACAAGCGAGGAGAGAGACCTCAATTTTCCGGTTTTCCCCTCCCCAAAGTGTTTGTAAAATAATGATATAGGAGGATGAAGCATGAGCGAGATGAAATGGCCCTATCCCGCCAAGGTGAGCCAAGTCAAGCGCATGGAGGCGGACGTGGTCGTGCTGGGCGGCGGTATTGCCGGCTGCATGGCCGCCATCAATGCCGCCAAGCGCGGTCAGAGCGTGATTTTGGTGGAGAAGGGCGCGACCAAGCGCTCCGGCGCGGGCGGCAGCGGCTGCGACCACTGGGAGAGTGCCGCGAGCAACCCCTGCTCTGAGGTCACGCCCGAGGAGCTGGTGCAGGCGATGCTCGACGACAACGACGGCTACAACAACGGTATCTCCCATTATATAGAGTGCCGCGAGGGCTGGGATCATTTGCAGGAGATCGAGCAGATGGGCGGCAAGATCCGCGACACCGAGGACGAGTTCAAGGGCGCGGAGTTCCGCGACGAGAAGACGAAGCTGATGTTCGCCTACGACTATAAGAACAAGTTCACCATCCGCATTTGGGGGACGACGTTCAAGCCCGCCATGGAGAAGGAGTGCCGCCGCCTCGGCGTGAAGATCGTAGACCGCGTTATGGTCACGTCACTGCTGACCGAGGGCGGCAGGAACGGTGCAAAGTGCGTCGGCGCGACGGGCGTTCACACCCGCACCGGCGAGTTCTACGTCTTCTCCTGCAAGGCGGCCATCATCACCATGAGCCGTCCCGCCCGCGTGTGGCTGTTCTCCGCCGCCTATCCCGGACTGTGCGAGTTCCGCCCCATGTGTACCATCGGCGACGGACACGCGATGGGCTGGCGTGTCGGTGCGGAGTTCAACATGATGGAAAAATCCGTCCGTGCCGAGTTCTCCTCCGCCGGACGCTCCTTCCCGCCCTACTCCGCGGGCAACAACCACAACACGTGGTACCCTGCCTCCCTCGTCGATGCCGAGGGCAAGGAGATCCCCTACGCCGACCGTGACGGAAACATCCTCAGCACCGTCTCCCAGCGCTTCCAGCCCGCCAAGGGGCAGCACTACTTCCTCAAGGGCGGCAACATCGAGCAGGCCAAGTATGAGTACGACGGCCCGGAGACATTGCCCTATGAGAAGCTCAAGGAGATGGGCTACAAGCTGCCGTTCTACGCCGACCTCTCCCTCATGCCCGAGCTGGAGCGCAAGGTCATTTGGGGCATGATGGTCGGTCAGGAGGGCAAGACGAACGTCCCCGTCTACAAGAACTTCACCGAGGCGGGCTTCGACCCGACCAAGGACGTCCTGCAATGCTACGGCGTCGGCTGGACGAGCGCGGAGTTTCTGCCGCAGGAGCGTCAGCTCTTCGGTATGCCCGGCGGCTTTATGAACGATTGGAATCTGATGACGAATATCCCCGGCCTGTTCGTGGCGGGCGACTCTCTGTTTTCCTCCAACTGCTTCGGCCACGCCGCCTCCACGGGTGCCTACGCCGGACGTAAGGCCGCGGCCTACGCCGCCAAGCAGAGCGCCGTGATCGCACCGTGCGAAAAGCAGATCGAGACGGAGATGGCGCGCGTCTACGCCCCGCTGGACGGCGACCCCGTCAACGGCGTGAGCTGGAAGGAGCTGAACGAGGCCATTGCCAAGGCCATGCAGAACTACTGCGGTGAGCAGAAGCGCGACGAGCTGCTGCAATCGGGCGTGGAGCTGCTGGAGCGCTACGAGCGCGAGATCGTCCCCCACACCTACGCCGCCAACCCCCACGAGCTGATGCGGCTTTTGGAGGTCTTCGACATCCTCACCGTGGCGCAGATCATCCTGCAGGCGTGCCTTGCGCGTCACCAGACCTGCCCGAAGCTCGAGTTCTACCGCACTGACGATGACGGTCAGCAGATGGCACCGTTCATCTGCATCCACACCGACGGAGAAAAAGTCGTTGCCCGTGAAGTACCTCTTGACTATGCGGGCAATATCAAGGATAATTACGAGAAGCACAATCAGGATTATCTCGCGGAGAAGGCAAAGGAGGTGCGCGCATGAAGGAGATCAAGGAATTCGGATTTCGTCAGACACCGCCCGCCACGCCGCTGCGGTTTGACGCGGAGAAGTGCATCGGCTGCAACCGCTGCATGGAGGCGTGCATGATCGACGTGATGACGCCCGGCGAAAAGGGTGCGCACCCCGTCGTATCCTATCCCGACGAGTGCTGGTACTGCGGCTGCTGCGTGATGGAATGTCCTACCGGGGCAATCAGCCTGCACCACCCGCTGATGAACCAAACGCGCTGGGTATCCAAGGAAAGCCTGCTGAAAAATCGAAAGGAGAAGTGAGCGTATGGCGAACTTTGAGCTGCTCAAGGAGCTGACACAGGCGTGGGGTGTGGCCGGACGCGAAAAGGCCGTCCGTGCGATCATCCTGCGCGAGCTGAAGGGTCATGTGGACGACGCCTACGTGGACAACATCGGCAACATCATTGCCGTCAAGCACGGCAAGGGCGGCGCGGACAGCAAGAAGATCATGCTCTCCGCCCACATGGACGAGATCGGCCTTCAGGTCAAGAAGATTGAGAGCGATGGCCGTATCAAGGTATGCAGTGTCGGCTGGGTTTGGACGTCCGCGCTCTACAACGATCAGGTCGTCTTCCAAAACGGCGTCGTCGGCGTCGTCGGCTGCGACGGCAAGGTCGAGGACGCCAAGAACGACAGCGGCAAGCTCTACATCGACATCGGCTGCACCAGCAAGGAGGACACCGAAAAGTACGTCAAGATCGGCGACTATGCCGGCTTTATCGGCCCGTGGTACGAGCTGCAAAACGGCCGTATCAGCGCCAAGACGTTTGACGACCGCGTCGGCTGCTTCATGCTGCTGGAGGCGCTGAAGCGCAACAAGGGCGAAGGCCCGAACGATGTCTACTACGTCTTCTCCGTGCAGGAGGAGGTCGGCTGCCGCGGTGCCGTTACCGCCGCCCACCAAATTCGCCCTGACATCGGCGTCAGCGTGGACGTGACGCCCGACCACGCCTATCCCTGCGACCTTGAGGGCTGCAACGCCGTGGGCGAGGGTATCAGCGTCACGCTCGGCGATCCCAGTGCTATGCTTGATGAGGATCTCGTCAACGAGATGCTCGCGTGCTGCGAGGAAAACCACATCCGCTACCAGCGCGGCGTGATGGATCGCGGCGGCACGGATGCCAGTTCCATGAACCAGTCCGGCGACGGTGTCCGCGTGGCGGGGATCGCCGTGGTCGACCGCTATCCCCACAGCAAATGCTCCGTTATCGCCAAGGACGACGTGACGGCGGGGATCGACCTGCTGGATAAATACACCCACCGGGTCTTCCGCTTCTGATAAAACAACGTATCTCCGCGCCGGAACGGCGTAAAAATAATTTTTGAGAAAAGGAGACATACCCATGAAGAAGTTTTTGACATTGGTGCTGGCCTTGGCCATGTCGCTCAGTCTTGTCGCCTGCGGCGGCAGCACGAATGGCGGCAGCACCGCGAGCAGCGGCGACAAGACCAGCCTCACCGTCGCCGTCGATCAGGACTACGCGACGCTGCACCCCATGAACACCAGCCTGAGCATTGAGACGAACCTCACCAACCAGATCTACGACTACCTCGCCATCGACAACCCCGATGACCCCTCCGGCGATATGCTCCCCCGCGTGGCCGAGAGCTGGGAGGTCAGCGACGACGGCCTGTGCTACACCTTCCATCTGCGCAAGGGCGTCAAGTTCCATGACGGCTCCGAGCTGACCGCCGCCGATGTCGGCTTCAGCCTCGATTTGTGCGCCGCCTCCGAGTATCAGGGCGCGATGGTGGACGGCATGGACCACTGGGAGATCGTGGACAACTACACCATCAACGTCTACACCGAGGGCCTGTATTCCCCGTTCCTGCGCAGTGTCGTGGACGTTCCCCTTGCCTGCAAGGCGTACTATGAGTCCGTGGACGAGAACACGTTCGCCCAGCAGCCCGTCGGCTGCGGCCCGTATAAGTTCGTCAGCCACAATCAGGGCGACTCCTTCGTGATCGAGGCGTTTGAGGACTACTACGGCGGCGCGCCCGAGATCAAGAAGGTCACCTTCAAGGTCATCGCCGACGCGGCCTCCATGTCCATCGGCTTGCAGGCAGGCCAGATCGACTTCGCCGAGATCGACGCCTCCGTCCTCTCTACACTCGAAGCCTCCTCCGCCGTGGATATCGTTCACGCCGACCAGACCGCCTTCTACTTCGTGGCCATGAACACCGAGAAGGAGCCGTTCAACAACGTCAAGTTCCGTCAGGCCATCAACTACGCCATCGACCGTGAGGCGCTGGTGGCCGCTGTCCTCGAGGGCGAGGGTACGGTCAACTCCAACCTGCTGACCCCCGACCGTCAGGGCTATTCCGACAGTCAGACGAAGTACACCTACGACCCCGATAAGGCCAAGGCACTGCTGGCCGAGTGCGGCTATGCGGACGGCTATGATATGGGCAAGTTTATCGTGGCCGAGAGCTACAAGCTGATGGCACAGGTCGTGCAGTCCGACTTGGAGAAGGTCGGCCTGACCTGCACGATTGAGATCCTTGAGTTCAACGCCTATCTCGATAAGCTGCTGGACGGCGACTTCACCATCACCTGCCTGAATATGGCGCTGCAGGGCGATACCCAGCAGCTCTCCCTCGCGCTGTGCAAGGACTCCATCGGTATGGCCAACAACGCCCGCTGGTCTGACCCCAAGGTCGAGGAGCTGTTCAAGAAGGCCGTCGCCACCGTCGATGAGGACGAGCGCACCGCCGTCTACGAGGAGCTGTTTGCCTACGTGCAGGATCAGGCCGTCTACTGCGTCCTGTGCAACCCCAATATGCTGTTCGCCAAGAAGGTCGGCCTTGAGACCGGCACCATCGGCCTCGAGGGTGTCTACTTCTTCCAGAACTTCAAGTGGGTCGGCTGATCAAGCGGTAAATAAAATGATGAAAAAAGGATGCCTCCGGGCATCCTTTTTTATAGTCTTGCCGCCCGCTTCAACGGGGAGGAATGCGCTCTTGACAAATAAGCAATTGTATTATAAAATAAGCATACGATTAGAGGAGGGGTGAGCTGCGTGACGGAGCGAGAACAGCAAATTTTATCGTGGATACGCGAGAATCCCCTCATCTCCCAGCAGGAGCTGGCGGAGAAGGCGGGGATCACCCGTTCCAGCGCCGCCGTCCACATCTCCCACCTGATGAAAAAGGGCTACATTGCGGGACGCGGCTATTTACTGCGCGAGGCGCGGTATATCGCGGTCGTCGGCGGCGTCAACATGGACATCGGCGCGGTCAGCACGGAGAAGCTGGTGGCGCGGGACTCCAACCCAGGGCAGGTCACGACCTCCCTCGGCGGCGTCGGCCGCAACATTGCGCACAACCTCTGCCTCTTGGGCGAGCAGGTGTCGATGCTCACGGTGCTGGGCGAGGACACCTTCGCTCAGTCGGTGCAGGAGAACGCCGCGGAGATTGGCCTCGACCTGCACCATAGTGCCGTCATCCCCGGCGGGCGTACCGGGACGTATCTCTTCATCGGTGACAGTGACGGAGATATGGCATTGGCGGTCAATGATATGGCCATTTATGACCACATAACGCCGGAATTTCTCCGTCAGCGGCTCGATTTTATCAACCACGCCGCGCTCGTGGTGGTCGAGACGAACATCCCGGAGGCGTCGCTGCAATGGCTCTGCGAGCATTGCACCGCACCGATGCTGGCCGACCCTGTCTCCACCATCAAAGCCCCGCGGCTGCGCCCGGTGCTGGGTCACTTGACGGCGCTCAAGCCCAACCGCATGGAGGCGGAGCTGCTCAGCGGCGTGGCGATCAACACACGCCGCGACGCGGCGCGTGCGGCGCAGAGGCTGCTCGACACGGGCTTGCAGCAGGTGTATATCTCCCTCGGCGCGGAGGGCATTTACGCCGCCGACCGCGAGGGACACACCGTCTGCGCGCCCTGTCCCAAGGTACACGTGGCCAACGCCACGGGCGGCGGGGACGCGATGGCGGCGGCCTTGGCCTCCGGTCTTGCCCACGGCTGGCCGCTGGCGAAATGTGCGCGTCTGGCGGTCGGCGCGGGTGCGCTGGCCTGCACCGCTGCGACGACCATCCACCCCGGCATGAGCTGGGAAAATATAGAATATATACTCGAAAACAAGGAGGTACATTGATATGAACCGCTATTTGGACGTTGCACCCGAGGTGCGCGCCGCGCTGGACGCGGGCAAGCCCGTGGTCGCGTTGGAAAGCACCATCATCAGCCACGGGATGCCCTACCCGCAGAACGTGGAGACGGCACTGAACGTGGAGAAGCTCATCCGCGAGGCGGGCGCCGTCCCCGCGACGATCGCCATCATCGGCGGACGGCTGAAGGCCGGGCTGACGGCGGAGGAGATCGACTATCTGGGTAAGACCGGGGCGGGCGTGACGAAGGCCAGCCGCCGCGACCTGCCCATTTTGGTGGCGGAGAAGCGCGACGGCGCGACCACCGTGACCACGACCATGATGATCGCCGCGATGGCGGGCATTGAGGTCTTCGCCACGGGCGGCATCGGCGGCGTACACCGCGGCGCGGAGACGACGATGGACATCTCCGCCGACTTGGAGGAGCTGGCGCAGACACCCGTGATGGTCGTGTGCGCCGGGGCGAAGTCCATCTTGGATCTCGGGCTGACACTGGAATATTTGGAGACGCACGGCGTCCCCGTCATCGGCTATCAGACCGAGGAGCTGCCTGCGTTCTACACCCGCAAGTCCGGCTTCGCCGTGGACTATCGGCTCGACACGCCCGCTCAGCTCGCCGAGGCGTTCCACGTCAAGCGCGCGCTTGGTCTGCGCGGCGGTATGCTCGTCACGAACCCCATCCCGGAGCAGTATTCGATGGACGCGGACGTCATCAACAAGGCCATCGACGAGGCGGTGGCGGAGGCCAAGGCGCAGGGCATCCACGGCAAGGCCACCACGCCGTTCCTGCTGGCGAAGATCAAGGACATCACGGGCGGCGACAGCTTGAGCGCCAACATCCAGCTTGTCTACAACAACGCCAAGCTCGCGGCGGCCACCGCGTGTGAGCTGTCAAAGCTGCGGCGCGCGCAATGACACCGCGTGAAGTATTGACCACGCCCGCCGGGCTGATGGGACTGTACCTGCTCGCCGTCAACCTCGTCACGTTCTGCGTCTACGGCGCGGACAAACGCAGGGCGCGGCGGGGTGCGTGGCGGGTGCCGGAGAAGACGCTCTTTCTCCTGCCGCTGCTGGGCGGGAGCGTCGGTGCGTTGCTGGGGATGCGGGCGTTTCACCACAAGACAAGGCACTGGTATTTCGTGTGGGGCATTCCGGCCATTTTGCTGGCGCAGGCAGCGCTGGCCGTGTGGCTGCTGACAAAATGACAGGAGGATATGATGGAGATACGCAAGGCGACAAGAGACGACATTCCGGCGGTGCTGGCCATCTATGACGCACTGCTGACGCTGGAGGAGCAGGGACAGCTCGCCACGGGCTGGACGCGGGGCGTCTACCCCACGGCGCAGACGGCGCAGGACGCGCTGGCGGCCGGGACGCTCTATGTGATGGAGGACGCGGGGTGCGTCGTGGCCAGCGGGAAGATCGACGCACATCAGATGGCGCAGTACGCGCAGTGCGCGTGGCAAAACGATGCGCCGCCCGAGCAGGTGCTGGTGCTGCATACCCTCGTGGTAGACCCGCGCGTCAAGAGCAGGGGCTACGGCACATCGTTCGTGCGGTTTTACGAGACGCTGGCGCGGGAGGCAGGCCGCCCCTGCCTGCGTATCGATACCAACGAGCGCAACCGCCCGGCGCGGACGCTGTACGCCCGCTTGGGCTACACCGAGGCGGGCATCATCGGCGGGACGTTCAACGGCATTCCGAACGTCCAACTCGTCTGCCTTGAAAAGATGCTGTAAGTGCTGCATTTGCAGCTTTTATTTCCCGACAAACGGCGTATACTACACCTAAAAACACGAAGGAGTTGGTTGTGTGGCGATTATCCATGCCAATGAAGCAAATTTCAAAGAGAACGTGCTGGACGCAAAGGGTACGGTGTTGGTGGACTTCTGGGCCAACTGGTGCGGCCCGTGCCGCATGCTCGCCCCGGTGCTGGAGGAGGTGGCGGCAGCGCACCCCGAGGTGTCGGTGGTAAAGGTCGATGTGGACGAGAACGCGGCCTTGGCCGCCGCGTTCGGGATCGAGAGCATCCCCACGCTGCTCGTCTTCCGAGACGGCGAATTGGCGCACAAAAGCATCGGCTTTGTCTCCCGTGGGGAGATAGAATCATTGATTGCGTGAAAAGTACCCGCAGGGCATTGTCCTGAAGTAGTCAATAGTTAGTAGACACAAAATTTCTTAAGCCACCAGTTCTGTTCT
>CAVGSO010000006.1:0-46316 GCA_963631875.1 Firmicutes bacterium CAG:341
AGATTGAGACCGTGGAGGTCAAGACCGATGTAGCCACCCTGACCATCGACAAGAATGCGCTCGCCACGCTCCTGGCCGACACGAGCAAGCCCCTTGTTCTGACCGTCTCGAAGTCCGGCGAAACAACCACCGAGAAGACCTTCAAGCTAACCGCACAGGTCGATGGCAAGGACGTGTTCAAGGACAGCAAGGGTAAAATCACCGTGACCGTCCCGATGGACGCTCCCGGCTTCCGTCAGCAGCTCGTCTGCTACTACGTGGCTGACAACGGCGCACGTACCCGCATGGGCGGCACGGGCTACAAGGGCGGCAGCTTCAGCTGGGACACCAACCACTTCTCCGAGTTCGTCGTCGTGACCGAGACCGTCTCCAACAGCCGCGCGTATATCGACCTCAACGGTTCTTCGAGCGGGACGACTGCGACCACGACCACTACGACCACGACCGGAAAGGCCGCCTCCGCCAAGACCTTTGACGCAGGTGTCGGCGTGTATGCTGCTACTGCCATCCTGTCCGTGACCGGCATGGCTTGGGTCGGCAAGAAGAAGCACTAAGCGAAGGAAATTACGCAAAAAGAGAACGGCGCAAGCCGTTCTCTTTTTGTTTACTCTGCTGCATAGCAGAGGCATTTGTCCATATTCAGGTCGAAAGTGACGTGCGCACCCTCCGAGGGTGCGCCCTCCGGCGGGACGGTCACGCGCAGCAGCGGCGCGTTGGCCGTATGCGCAGGCCGAAGCAGCAGCACCTCATGGTTCAGGTCGTGGATGACGCGCTGAACGATCGCCGGATGGTCTGTGCCGGAGAGGGAGAGTGCGCCGTCGTGGATGGCGACCGTGACGCGCTCGGCGGGTGCGGTCAGCGGAAGCTTGATCTCCCAGCCCTCAAGGCGAACGCCATGCGCCGTGCGCCGCCCCGGCAGGAAGTTGCGGCAGCCGACCAGACGCGCCGCGCCCTGTGTGGTGGGGTGTCGGATGAGTGTGGCCATGTCCGTCACCGCGCCGGAGAGGCCGTTTTCCATGACGCAGACGGTCTGACAGTTGCGGCAGCACTCGCCGAGGTCGTGGCTGACCCAAAGGATCGGCCCTTTGAAATCCGCCAGCAGGTCGGAAAGCTCCAGCTCCAAGCTCCATTTAAGGAAGCTGTCGAGCGCGGAGAACGGCTCGTCGAGCAAGATGGCGCGCGGCTCGGAGGCCAAAATTCGCGCCAACGCCACGCGCTGCTGCTGTCCGCCGGAGAGCTGGGCGGGGTATTTCTTCTCCAAGCCATCCAAGCGGAAGCGGTGCAGATGCTCCGTCACGCGCTTGCGGCGTTCCTCCTTCGTCCCGCTGCGCACACCGCAGCGGATGTTCTGCGCCACGGTCATGTTCGGGAAGAGGGCGTACTGCTGAAAGAGGTAGCCCACGCGCCGCTGCTGGGGTGTCAAGTCAATATGCTTGTCACTGTCAAACAGCACCTCGCCGTCCAGCACGATGTGCCCCCTGTCCGGGGTCATGATGCCCGCAATGCATTTGAGGGTCACGCTCTTGCCGCAGCCGGACGCGCCTAAGAGCGCCATCGTGCCGCGCTCCGTCTCAAAACGGGAGTGCAGCGTGAAGCTGCCCAGCTTTTTCTCAATATCGACCACAAGGCTCATGCGGTGCGCCTCCTTCCGCGGCTATTCGCAGCCAGCAGGTTTTTCTTTTCCAGCATATTCACCACCAGCAGGATGACGGCGGAGATGGCGATATTCACCAGCACCCATTTCAGCGCCAGCGCGTCGTTGTTGATCTGCCAAAGCTGATAGACCGTGGTGGACACGGTGGCGGTCTTGCCGGGCGTGTAGCCCGCGATCATACTCGTCGCGCCGTACTCGCCCAGCGCGCGGGCGAAGGCCAGCACCGCGCCCGCCAGCACGCCCTGACGGCAGTAGGGCATACGGATGTGCCAAAATATGTAGGTGTTGGACAGTCCCAGCGTCTGCCCGGCATAGGCCAGCGTCTCGTCAAAGGCCTCGAACGCGCCGCGCATGGTGCGGTACATCAGCGGGAAGACCACCACCACCGTGGCGAAGATGGCCGACCACCACGTCATGACCAGCCGAACGCCGAACGTCTCCAGCACCCACGCGCCGATGAGACGCTTCGGGCCGAGGACGCGCAGCAGCAGATAGCCCACCACCGTGGGCGGCAGGACGAGCGGCAGCGTCAGTATTACGTCCAACACGCCTTTGACCAAACGCGGGAGACGGGCGATATAATACGCCGCGGCGATACCCGCGAAGAACACGACCGCCGCGGAGATGGCGGCGATACGCAGTGAGTTTAAGAGGGGATACCAATCCATAGAAGCGACCTCCTGATGCCGTTGTATACGTCGTACAAAAACGGGGCGGCGGGCAGGACGCTTCGCGCCCTGCCCGTAGCCTTATGAATGAAAAGGTCCTTACTTGGACAGCGGGGTGAACAGAACGGCCTCAAACTCGGCGGAAGCCTCGTCGCCCTGCAGATAGGTCAGGAACGCGGCAGCGGCCTCCTGATTGGCGGAGGTGTTCAGCACGGCGGCGGGGTAGATGACCTGACCGCACATCTCGGCGGTGGCGGTATCGACTACCTTCAGATTGGCGGAGTAGGCGTCGGAGGCGTAGATGATACCGCAGTCCACGGTTCCCTCGGACACGGCGGTGGTGACTTCCTTGACGTTGGAGCCATAGGTCAGCTTGGAGGCAACGGCCGTCTCGTCGATGTCATAGAACTTGAAGATCTTCTGCGTGTACTGACCGACAGGCACGTCCTCGTTGCCGATGGCCAGCGTCACGTCGCCGCTCTTGAGCAGCTCAGCGAGCTTATCGAAGCTGTCGATGCCCTTGTCGCTGCCATCGGCAACGGCCAGTGCCACCTTGTTCTCCAGCAGGTCGATGCGGCTGCCCGCGACCAGCAGATCAAGCCCGTCGGGGTTCTTGTCGGCGTCATCCTTGAGCGTGCCGTCCAGCGCGTTCATCTGCTTGGGAGCGGCGGAAATGAACAGGTCGCACACCGCGCCCTCCTTGATCTGGGTGAGCAGCTTGCCGGAGGAATCGAAGTTGAAGCTGAGCTTCACGTTCGGGTTGGCGGCCATGTACTTGTTGCCGATGGCGGTCAGGGACTCGGTGAGGGAGGCGGCGGCGAACACCGTCAGCTCCACGCTCTCGGCGGTGGTGGCGGCGGCATCGTCCTCTGTCTTGGCGGTGTCGTCCGTCGTCGTTGTGTTGCCGCAGGCCACAAGGCTCAGCGCCATGACGAGCGCCAGCAGCAGGGAAATAAACTTCTTCATAGGTTTCTTCCTTTCTTTTCTTGGTTCAACTTTTATATCGACGCAATATTTTTGCGAGGATAACGGTTTCCTACGCTATGCGCCCCAAGGGGCGCATAGCGTCTTATTTTCCAAACGGGCAGATGGGGTAGTGACATTCCTTACAGCCGAGGCACAGCCCGCCCTCGCCGAGCGCGGCAATGTCGCTGCGCCGGACAGGCACGTCCGCCGCCACCTTGGGCAGCACCAAGTCGAAAATCGTCGCGCCTGCGTACATCACGCAGCCGGGCAGTCCCATCACGGGCATACCGTCCTCGAAATAGCCCAGCAGGAACATCGCGCCGGGCAGGACGGGCGCACCGTAGCAGACGATGTCCACGCCCGCCGCCTTGATACCGCCGGGGGTGTTGTCGTCGGGGTCGACGCTCATGCCGCCCGTGCAGAGGATCATGTCGGGCTTTTTCCCACGCATAGCCAGCACCGCGTCGCGGACGTTTTCCACGCCGTCGCCGGAATAGACCGTCTCCAGCGTCTCAATGCCCAGCGCCTTCAGCTTGTCGATGACGACCGGGGTAAAGGTGTCCTTGATGAGTCCTTTTTTTACCTCGCCGCCCGTGGCGACGATACAGGCGGTCTTGCGCACAAAGGGCTTGAGGGTCAGCAACGGCTTGTCGCCTGTGGCCTGCTCGGCCTTTTGCAGCTTTTCCTCGGAAATGATGAGCGGGATGACGCGCATCCCCGCCAGCTTGTCGCCCTTGCGGACGGCCACGCCACCCTTGCGCGTGGCGATCATCACCTCGTCCTGACTGTTCACCGCGACAAGACGTGCGCTGTCCACCATGAAGAGGCCGTCACAAGCGGCTTTCAGCTCGATCTTGCCCTCCTTGACCTCGCTGCGCGTCATATGCGCCTGCCCGCAGAGGGCGAGCAGACGCTCCGCCGCGTCGTTTTCATGCACCGTGCCGGGTGTCATCTCCCAGACGTAGAGATGCTCCTTTCCCATGGACAGCAGCACGGGGATATCCTCCGCCGTGACCACATGGCCCTTGCGGAAACGGGCGTCCTTATACTCATCCTTAATGATCTGCGTCATATCGTGGCAGAGGACGTGACCCACGGCCTCCTCGGTTTTGATTAGCTTCATACGCCACCTCATCCTCTCAACGCCTACTGCGGCAATTATCCCTATAATACCGATTTTCCCCGTTGTATGCAAGCAAAACGTTCGGCATTACCGAAATATTGAGCGACTATATAGAATTTGTTGACAATCGCACCCTTTTTGCGGTAGTGTATAGGCAAAAAGGGAGGAGGACGCCTATGACATACACAGCAGCCGTCATCACCGTCAGCGATTTAGGCAGCCGGGGACTACGGAAGGACACCAGTGGCCCTGCGGCCTGCGAGATTTTGGAGCGGGCAGGGTTTCGGGTGAACGATACCGCCATCGTCCCGGATGAGCAGGAAGCGATCAGTGCGTTGCTTCGCCGCTTCGCCGACGAGAAGAAGCTGCACCTCATCGTCACCACGGGCGGCACGGGGCTTTCACCCCGTGACGTAACGCCGGAGGCGACACGCGCGGTACTTGAGCGTGAGATACCCGCCATCCCGGTGGCCATGTGGGTAGATGGTTTGAAGCGTACGCCGCACGCCGCGCTCTCGCGTGCGCTGGCCGGAACGCGGGGCAGCAGCCTCATTGTCAACCTGCCCGGCTCGGAACGCGCCGTTCGGGAAAATTTGGCCGCCGTGATTGACGCGCTGAAGCACGCCATGCATATGATCGCCGGAGAGGGGCATAACGACTGATACGCAAAAAGGAAAGCATCCCGCAGGATGCTTTCCTTTTTGTTTGCGCGAATTTTATTGGAGCAGCAGCAAGCTGAACACCAGTGTGAACAGCGCCACCGTTTCGATAATACCGATGACGATGAAGTAGTTTGCCGTACCTTTGCCCGTCTCGCCCAGCGCGTCGGCGGAGGCGGCAGCGACCTTCCCTTGGAAGAGGGCGGAGAGGCCGATGGCCAGACCCGCGAAGATTCCGGTGAACATCGCCAGCGTCCAATCGCAGCCGCCCTCCACGGCGCTGCGGATGAAGTTCATCAGCAGAAAGCCGTAAATCGTTTGCGTCAGCGGTGCGCCGGAGAAAGCGACCATGATGAACGGAGCGGGCTTACCGTTGGCGTAGCACTTCTTCCACGCGCCTACGGAGGCTTGGGAAGCATAACCGGCGCCGAACGCGGAACCCATAGCGGAAAGACCCAAGGCACACGCCATACCAATAGCATAAGTAGTCATAATTGATCTCCTATCTGTTTATTTTTTGAGCTTATCACGTTTTTTGAAGGGGTCATATGCGATTCCGGCCCATTCCATACCCAACTGGCCGGAGAATTCCAACAGGTTCAATCTCACGCCGTGCACCACCACGGAGAGCATTCCCATGACGATGTTCAGCCCATGCCCGATGAGCAATATCAGCACGGCGGCGATGATCAGCGGGCCGTGAAACGCAAAGGCCATGTCGTTGAAGCTCTGCGCGATGGCCAGCGAGGCCATGCCCACGGCGAAGAGGCGAATGTAGCTCATGATGTTGCCAAACGCGCTGATGGTGTTGAGAAACACCGTGAAGGCGTCGCCCAAGCCCGCCTTGAGTCCCTGCGCGAACGTCTTATCCGGCGACATCCCGCCGAAGAAGACCACCAGCAAAAAGCCTGCGATCACCACACACGCCACGGGCTTCAAATTCACCTGCTGCCCGATGACCAAATACAACACCACGAAGTACAGCGCGTCGATGGCGGCCAGCCAGCCCACATCGGACAGGACGCTCAGATCCTTTTCCTTGAGCTTGCGCCGGATGTTCATGATACACGCCAGCGAGAGCTGCACTGTGCCTAAGATGAAGCAGAACTTCATGATGGTATTCTGCTGGACGGTGGTGGAGACATTGAAATACTCCGGGTAGTTGGCGAACGTCGGGATGACCAGTGCCTTCAGAAGCGGTACCTCCATCGCCTGCTCCAAGCCGAACCATGTCCCTGTCATCGCGCCCCATATGATCGTGGCGGCGGACAGCACCCACAGCAGCTGCACGGCATTGGACGAACCCTTGCCCTTGAGCGTCATCACCAGTGCGCCGATGAGGAAGAGGCAGCCATACCCGGCATCGCCGACGATCATGGCGAAGAACAAGGTGAAGAATCCCAAGAACCAGAACGAAATATCGTACTCACGGTAGCCGGGGACAGTCCCCAAAATGTCGAACACCGGGATCATCAGCTTGGTGAGCTTATTGTACTTGACCTTCGTCGGGACGCTTTCGTCGTCATCGGCGGGGTCGTCCATCGCCCACGCCCAATGCGCCTGTGCGGCGGCGTTCTTGAACCGATCCACCTCGCTGACGGGGAGGTAGCCCGACAGCCACACGAGTCCGTCCTGACTTTGCGAGGTGTTGCTCACGGCGGAATACTCCGCGTCGTTCTGTGTTTTCAGCATCTCCGCGCGAATGCTCGGCAGATGCCCGGCCGCCTCGGTCAGAAATGCCTCACACGCCTGCAGCCCATTGCCGCATTCCCACTGCTCCTGCGCCAATTCGTCCAGTCCCTTTTCCGGGATGGGGAACTCGGTGGCGGCGTATCGCTCCGGCAGCGGCGCGAGCGTGGCGATCGTCGGCAGCTTGCCGACAGGGGAGAGGCGGATAAACGGCACGTCCGGGTCGCTCTCCAGCGCCGCCATCGTCTTCTTGTCGGTGCGGTAGATGTGGAGATCGAAGCCCTGTGTTTGCAGCACCCGCAGCTCATCCGGAGAGAAGTGACCCCACTCCGCCAGCCGCTCCGCGGCGGCGTGGGCGGCGGTCTGCTGCTCCTGCAACGCTTTGCGTCGGTCAACGCACTCGCTCAGCTCGCGCAGGAACGTCTCAAACGCTGCCCCGGTCAGGGGCCTTACCTCCTGCTCCGCGTGCGGGTACTCCTGAAGCACCGCCGCCATCTTCCCGAGCAGCGCGAAGCGCTCCGAATACTGCGGTGCGGCGTCGGCCTTTTCGGCGAAGTGGACGATGCCCAGCTCCCGCAGCCGATCCAGCAGGTCGGTCTTTTCCGAGGCGGCGGCCACGATGTGAACGACCTTCATTTTTTCGATCATCGGCTCACCTCCTGCAATTTTCTCTTGGCGATCTTGCCGCGCACCACGGCGGAGGTCTGCTGGTCGCCGAGGTAGATACCGATGACGCGGATGTTCTCCTTCGCCTCGGGGATCTTCACCTTTTCAAAGAGATTCACGCGCTGCGCCGTGGCACGAAGCTCCTGCTCCAGCAGCTCCGCCTGACGGCGAAGCGTCTTGGCCAGCGCGTCCAGCCGCGCAATATCCCGCAGCCGTACCGCCGCCGTATCTACCCACAGGGGGTAGTCGGCCACGTCATACTGAATGTCCTCAAAGGTCAGCTCACGGAAGACGGGAACGGTGACGCCCGCGATATTCTCCTCGCCGCACTCTACGCTGCGGGGACGAATAAGCGTCTCCAGCCGCGCGTCCGGCGCGAAGCTCTCATTCTCCGCAAAGACGGCCACCCAGTCGTCAAGACCGTTCACGGCGGCACGCCGCTCCTGCTCCACCTGTGCAAGCTGCGCCATCACCTGCATGACCACGGATTGAAGCTGCTGCTTTTTGAGCTGCAGCGTCGGCAGGTAACGCTGGAACTGCTTGAGCCGATCCTTCTGCACCTTCAGTTCATTTTTCGTTAGCTTGACAGCCATAGGCTCACCCTCATTCCACGCTGTCGCGCCGCGGCCATCTCTCCTGAAGAAGACTGGTCTTCAGCCCCGTCTCGTTCGGCTCGAAGCACTCGGCCAAAATCTCCCAGCCGAGGTCGAGCGCCTCCTCCAAGGGGATGTTCACACTCAAGTCCATCAGCTTCGTCTCGAACAGGTGGCCGTATTTGAGCAGCTTCTCGTCCCACTCGGACATCATAAAGCCCATCGACTTCTTCTCAAGGCTCTCCTTGTAGGCACTATACAGCCGAATCATGCCGTCCATCAGCGCGCGGTGGTCGCTGCGCGTCTTGCCGTTGACGTTTTGCTTCAGACGGGACAGCGAGCCGAACGGCTCGATGTGGCCGTTTTTCAGGTAATACTGCCCCTCGGTGATGTATCCGGTGTTGTCCGGCACGGGATGGGTCACGTCGTCGCCGGGCATGGTTGTCACGCCCAAAATGGTGATTGAACCCGCGCCCTCGAAGTC
This sequence comes from Firmicutes bacterium CAG:341, assembly GCA_963631875.1. Classification (GTDB taxonomy): domain Bacteria; phylum Bacillota; class Clostridia; order Oscillospirales; family Oscillospiraceae; genus Vescimonas. Next base: position 8,503 of record CAVGSO010000006.1, read on the forward strand.
CACGGCCTTTTCGTACCGCGCCGCAAGGCAGCTATACAGATCGCCCGGATAGCCGCGGTTGGATGGCACCTGCTCCATCGTGATGGCCATTTCCTTCTGCGCGTCGGCGTAGTTGGTCATATCCGTCAGCAGCACCAGCACACGCTTTCCGGCGAGGGCGAACTGCTCCGCCACGGCCAGCGCCATATCCGGCACAAGGGTACATTCCACGGTGGGGTCGGAGGCGGTGTGGATGAACATCACCGTGCGCCCCATAGCGCCGCTCTTTTCCAGCGTATCGCGGAAGAAGAGGTAGTCGTCGTGCTTGAGGCCCATGCCGCCCAGCACGATCACGTCCACCTGCGCCTGCATGGCGATACGCGAGAGGAGCTGGTTGTACGGCTCACCGGACACGGAGAAGATAGGCAGCTTTTGGCTTTCCACCAGTGTGTTGAAAACGTCGATCATCGGAATGCCGGTGCGGATCATCTTGTTGGGGACGATACGCTTCGACGGGTTCACGGACGGGCCGCCGATGGGGATCATGTTCTCCGTCAGCGCCGGGCCGTTGTCGCGGGGAACGCCCGCGCCGTCGAAGATACGCCCGAGCAGATGGTCGGAGAAGGACACCATCATCGGCCGCCCCAAAAAGCGCACCGGGTCGGTGGTGCTGACACCCTGCGTCCCGCTGAACACCTGCAGCGTCACCAGATCCTTATCCAGCTTGATGACGTTGGCGTAGCTCTCGCCCACGAGTGCCAAGTCGCCGCTGCGGACACCCTCGGCTCGGACGGTGACGACGTTGCCCACGATGGATTCAATTTTCGTGTAAACCTTTTGCATCGTAACACCCCTTTCACGCCGCCGCACGGCTCATGTAGAAGTCCTTGAGCTTTTTCTCCTGCGCCTCGAATTCGGGCGTTTCGAAGACGGTGTTGTGCCAGTCAAGGAACTCCTGCCGGAGCTGGTTGAAGAACGCGCGTATCTCTTTTTTGTCGCTCAGGGCGAAATCCCGCATCAGCACGTCATAGAGTACATCAAATTCATGCACCTGCCGCCTCGGGTCGCAGGCCGCGTCGATGGGGTCAAACGAGTTCTGCTGGAGATACACCGCGTCCAGCAGCTCGCCCTTTTGATAGACGATGTAGTCCTCGGAGGACGTACCCTCCTCGCCGATGACCTTCATCATCTGATTGATCTCGTTGCTGCGCCGCAGAATCGCCCGCGCCTGCTCGACCCGCTCCATGTCCACCACGCCCTTGTACTTCGACCACGAATCAATGGGGTGGATGGCGGGATATTTGCGGGCATCGGAACGCTCGCGGGACAGGCCGTGGAACGCGCCGACGACCTTCAGCGTCGCCTGCGTCACCGGCTCTTCGAAGTTGCCGCCGGCAGGGGAGACGGTGCCGCCGATGGTGACGGAGGCCGTCTTGCCGTTTTTCAGCCGCACCTTTCCGGCGCGCTCGTAGAAGGAGGCGATGACCGACTCCAAGTAAGCGGGGAACGCCTCCTCGCCGGGGATCTCCTCCAAGCGGCCGCTCATCTCGCGCATGGCCTGCGCCCAGCGGCTCGTGGAGTCCGCCAGCAGCAGCACGTCAAGCCCCATCTGGCGGTAATACTCCGCCATCGTCACGGCGGTGTAGACCGACGCCTCACGCGCGGCCACGGGCATGGACGACGTGTTGCAGATGATGATGGTACGCTCCATCAGAGAGCGTCCCGTGCGGGGATCGACCAGCTCCGGGAACTCCGTCAGCACCTCCACGACCTCGCCTGCGCGCTCGCCGCAGGCGGCCACGATGACGATGTCCACGTCGGCGTTCTTCGCCTCCATATGCTGCAAGACCGTCTTGCCCGCGCCGAAGGGGCCGGGGACGCAGAACGTACCGCCCTTGGCCACAGGGAGGAACGTATCGACGCAGCGAAGCTGCGTCACCAGCGTCTCATCAGGGCGCAGCCGCTCCTCATAGCACCGCACGGGCTGCTTGACGGGCCACGAGAAGACCATCGTCAGCGCCTTTTCCTCGCCGCTCTCGTTTTCGATGACCGCCACGGTGTCGCGGACGTTATACACGCCCTCGCCCTTGACGGACTTGACCGTCCACTCGCCCTTGAGGCCGAACGGCACCATGATGAGGTGCTTGAACAGCCCCTCCGGCACACTGCCCACCGCGGCGCCCGCGCTCACGCGGTCGCCGGGCTGTACCGAGGGCGTGAACGCCCAGTCCTTGTCAGGAATGGGGTTGAGGTACACGCCGCGCTCAAGGAAGAAGCCGCACTGCTTGGCGAGGTCGGGCAGCGGGTTCTGCAAGCCGTCGAACACCTGTGTCAAAAGCCCCGGCCCCAGCTCCACACTCATCAGCTCGCCGGAAAGCTCCACCTTGTCGCCCACCTTGATGCCGTTCGTCATCTCGTAGATCTGCATACTGGCCGTGTCGCCGTTGATACGGATGACCTCGCCCTTGAGGCGGTCATCTCCCACGAAGACATAGCCCACCTCGTTTTTGCGCACCGAGCCGGAAAAGCTGGCGGATACGAGGTTTCCGTTTACGCCTGTTACATATCCTGTTACTTTGTCCATATCGTGTTTCTCCTGTTTCGTTATAGGCTGGAGACTTGCTGTTGGATGTGGGTCATCAGACCGTCAAAGGCTCGCTTGCCCTTTTCATAGCGGAACGTCTGCTGCCGCTCCAAGAGGCGGAGCTTCATGGCGTAGCCATACAGGGCGTGTTCATCGAAATTGTGCAGGCCGATCATATCGTCCAGCCGCCGAAATTCGAGGTCGAGCAGGATGCGCTCGCCCTCCAGCGGGTTTTCCGCGTTTACCGCCGCCGTCACAGCCTGTACGATCCCGGCCTCCCGATCCGTGGGCGCGGGGCAGGGACGGCCTAGCTTCACGCTTCTCTGGTACGTCAGCTCCCGCGACAGCGCCTTATAAAAGTGCGCCCACTCCGACAGCAGCGGTCCTGTGTCCGCGTTGACCGTCATCGTCTCCAGTGTGTGATACACCCCGCTGCCGACCGCCGTTTTGCACATGGCGAGGAACGCGCCGTAATCCATCGGCGGCTCGCTCTGCGTCTTGAGCATGGGCAGGCTGGAGATCAAATAGTAGTAGGAAGCCACATGACACCTCCTTACAGGCGCATATCCCGGAAGAACGGCATGAGCATCTCCGCAATCTCCTGCTCGGAGCAGTCAAAGTAGCCCGAGCCGTCCTTGGCGGCCAGACGGAAGCCCGCACCGACCTTCTTGGAGGGGCGGATCTCCAGCCCGTTTTTCAACTCCTGCGCCAGCTCCTGCCGCAGCTCGTCCGTGACCTGAGCGACCTCTGCGGTGTAGGAGGACACGTCCTCGCCCTGCACGGCGGCGCGAATCAGCGCGGCCAAGCTCTTTTGGTCGAGCGCCTTTCCGACATCGGCGGCAAGGATTTTCTCAAATTCCTTTTGAATTTCCTGCTGAAATGCCAGCACCGCGTCGCGCCGTGCCTGCTCGGCACTGAGCTGTGCGCTGCTCTTGAAGACCTCGACTTCCGCCTTTGCGTCCTCCTTCAGCTTATCGGCCTGCGCCTTTGCGTCGGCGACGATGGCCTCCGCCTGCTTCTTGGCCTCGGCCAAAATGGCGGCCGCCTCCTTGTTGGCAGTGTCGATACCGTCCTTCTTAATGGAGGACACAAGATCTTGAATTTGAAGCTCCATACGTGTTCACCCTCTTACTAAATATAGATAATCCCATTATAAATCATCTGAAAAATTTTGCAATCATAATTTGCTGTTTTTACACAATAATTTGCCTTTATCAGAAAAAAATATCCTCATTTGAAAAAATTATCTCTATTAGAAATTTCAACGTATCACACTATATATAGGGTTGGAAAATACAAAAAGCACACCCCAAAAGCGGTAAAACCGCCTCCGGGGTGTGGGAATGTCACGCTTATATACGCTGCCAAAGCAGCCGATTGTCCGAAAACTCCGCCGTCATACGTCCCTGCTCCTTGAGGTAGGAGAGGAACGAGCGGACGGTGCTGCCCACGAGGACGTACTGCTCAAAGTTCATCGTCAGCGCATACGCCGCAAACAGCTTTTGCAGCAGCGTCTCAAAGCAGATCGGCTCGGCGCAGAGCGAGAGGATGCGCTCGCTGACCTGCTGCACCTTGTCGATGTTGTACTGCGCCAGCTCGGTGATGTCCTCCGTGGCGGCGGCGTGCGCGGGAATAAAGCACCGCGCACGCATGGTCTTGACCGTCTCCAGCGTCTCCAAATACGCGGTGACATCGTAGATAAACGGAATTTGGTACTTGTCCAGCGTCTCACGACTTGAAAGGCAATCCGCCAAATAGACCACGTCCTCCGGCGTGCGAAAGCCCACCATATCGAAGAAATGTCCCGGCAGCGGCAGCAGCTCAAAGCCCTCCGGCAGCGTGTCGGCGGTCAGCTCGCGAGCGTCGCTGGGCTGCGCCATGAGGAACTTGTGCCGCAGCTCCTTGGGCGGAAAGCCGCCGTAGAGGAACGACGGCTCGAGCAGCGGATAGCGCGTGATGGCGCACTCGATACCGGGCGCATAAATGGCGCAAGCCGTCTGCCGCTGCAAATACTGATTCCCGCCGATGTGGTCAGCGTTGGAATGGGTGTTGTAGATGGCAGTGAGCTGCCAGCCGTTCTTGTCCAAATGCTGGCGCACCTTGCGTCCCGCGTCCTTGTCGCTGCCGCTGTCGATGAGGCAGACCTCGCGCTCGTTCAGGCGCACAAGGCCGATCTTGGCGGGACTTTCGATGTAATAGCAATGCTCGCTGACCTGTATCAATTCGTACATGAACGCGCCCTCCCACATCCATTTTTCGCCTCATGCGGCGTTCGTTTTTACCCCCACAGGGAGGTCAGCATGGGAACGACCTGCTTTTTGCGCGACATAACGCCGGGGAGGAACACCGAGTGATCCTTCGGCTCAACGCCGAAGGCGTTGCGGATGGCATCGTCGCTGCCGATGTAGAGAAGCTGCGACCCCTCCTGCAAGACGTCCGTCAGCATGAGGATAACCATGTCATAGTTGTTGCTGCGCTGCGCCTTGCGCATCGCCTCAAGCAGCTCGTCACTGCGCTGCATGAGCTTATGTGAGTCGATGCAGGTGATCTGCCCCACGCCCAGCACCTGCTCCGCGATATGAAACTCCTTGAAGTCGCTGCCGAGCAGCTCCTCGGCGGGTTTGCTGTCAAGGCTGCCGCTGAAAAGCTCGTGTCCCAAATCACTCAGCGACACGCGGGCAAGCCGCGCCAAACGCTCCGCCATCGCAATATCCCGCTTCGTGCAGGTGGGGGACTTGAACATGACCGTGTCGGAGAGGATGGCCGCCGCCATCAGCCCCGCCATATGCGGCGAGGGAGTGACGCCGTACTCCTGATACATGGAGGTGATGATGGTGTTGGTGCTGCCCACCGGCTCGTTGCGGACGGAGATGGGCTGCTTCGTCTGAATATCCGCAAGGCGGTGATGGTCGATAATGCCGAGGATCTCCGCCTGCTCGATGCCGGGAACGGTCTGCGCCAGCTCGTTGTGATCGACCAGCACGACCTGCTTGCGCCGCGGCTTGAGCAGGTGATAGCGTGACAGTGTTCCGACGACCTGTTCATTCTCGTCCAGCACCGGATAGCAGCGATAGCGGCTCTTGAGCACGACCTCGCGCACGTCGTCAATGTAGTCGTCCAAATGGAAAGAGATCAGGCGGTCGCTGTTGCAGGGACGATCGATGGGCGTGGCCTGATAGATGAGGCGGTGAACGCGGCTCGCGTCCAGCGGCGTAGAGATCACGCAGGTCTTTCCGGCGTTTTCCAGCCACACCGGGTCAACGTCCGTTTGGCAGAGGATGAGACACGACACCTGCTGCTCTATGGCGCGGCGGATCATTTCCGGCTGGCTGCCGCACAGGACGATGTAGTCCGAGCTGTCGAAGAGCAGATTTTCACAGTTCTGCGGCAGGGCGATATAGACCGTGCCGCTTACGGTGTCCACCATGTCGCCGCCGTCGCCCATGACACGTCCCTCGATGACGCTCAGGAGGTTGAAAAGCGGCAGCGACTCCACGCGCGGCTCGCCCACAGTGTTGAGGCTGAATGTGGCAATATCCCCGGCGGAGAGCATTCCGTGCAGCGTGCCGTCCTCGTTGACGACGGGGATGGCGGAGATCTTCTGCTCACGCATGAGCTTCCAGGCCCGATCCATCGTCACGGAGGCGTCGAGGCAGGGAGGACGGTCAAAGTCCAAATCACGTACCTGCGTGCGGACATTCTGTATACACCGTGGCGGGTCGAACTGAAAACGCTTGAGCATACGGTTCGTTTCGTCGCTGATCGTCCCCAAATGCACCGCCACGTATTCCTTCTCGCCCAGCGCGTTTTTCAGCGCGGCGTAGGACATGGCGGCCACAATGGAGTCGGTATCCGGGTTGCGGTGACCGGTCACATAGATCTCGTTCATAAGAAAGCTGCTCCTTTGAGACGTTGGCTTCGTTGGCTTGTCCGCAAATTTTGCCGAGGTAAATTGCAGGTGATGACGACGCTCTGTATTTAGAGTATATTATAATGAAATTCGTCAATTGTCAAGCGCAGACCGCGCCGCGAAAGCAATTTTTTGCGCCCTGCGGCCACCCCGTTTGCCGCCTGTGCATTGACCAATATTGACATATATGCGCCGCGGCGGCTGTGCGCGCATAGACTGTCTCGGGAGGGATATTACGATGGTCTTTCGGCCTTACGACCGTCTCCGAGCGGTCATTTACGCCCACCTTTGGGCATACGGACGCAACCCGCAGTTTTACGACTATGAGGACATCGGCGGCGACTGCACGAGCTTTGCCTCCCAGTGTATCTACGCTGGGACAGGTGTGATGAACTACACGCCCACGTTCGGCTGGTATTATATCAACGGAAACGAAAAATCACCCTCATGGACGGGCGTGCCATATCTGCGGAATTTCCTCGTCCGTGAGCAGCGCTCCCTCGGCCCGACGGCACTGGAGACGCAGGACCTCTCCCGCGCCATGCTCGGTGATGTGATCCAGCTTCGCTTCGACGAGGGGGAGACGTTTCATCACTCACCCGTGGTCGTGCAGCCAAGCTCCGAGGGCGACCCTGAGAGGCTCCTTTTGGCCGCGCACAGCGCGGAAGCGGACTGGCGGCCGCTGAGCAGCTATCCCTACAAGGCGTACCGGGTGCTGCATATCTTGGGCTTTTACGACGAATGAGCATGGAATGAACGCGGCAGGTGAGGGGAGAGGCGAAAACCGGAGGAGCGGTCACTCCTCCGGTTTCGTATCTTTGATTTTTCCTTTCATCACAACGTGTGACAAGGGGTTTGCCTTTGCAGCCACACGGAGCGCTTCGTTGTCGATATGCGTGTAAATTTCGGTCGTATTCAGGTGTTCGTGGCCTAAAACCTCCTGCACCGCCTTGACATCCACGCCGTTTTGCAGCATGAGTGTCGCCGCCGTGTGGCGCAGCTTGTGGCTGGAATATTTCTCGCTGTCCAGCCCGGCGGCGGAGAGGTGTTTTTTCACCAGCGCGTGAACCATCGAGCGGCTGATGCGCTTATTTTGCCCGGAGAGGAAGAGTGCGTTGCGATCCTTTCCCGTGATGGGGCGGCGCACCGCCAGATAGCGCGAGAGCGCGTCCTTGCACGCCTGATTGAGATAGACCACGCGCACCTTGTTGCCCTTGCCCAGCACACGCAGGGCGTCGTCCTGAATATCGGTGATGTCGAGGCCGATCAGCTCCGAAATACGCAGCCCACAGTTCAAAAAAAGCGTCAAAATGCAGAAGTCGCGCTCACGGTTCGCGCCGTCCACGGCCTCGAGCAGCGAGAGGCTCTCGTTCAGCGTCAGGTAGCGGGGGAGGGACTTTCGCTGCTTGGGCGTGTCCACGTCTTTGCACGGATTATCGTCCAATAAATGCCGTTTGTTGTAAATATAATTGAAAAACGAGCGGATCGTGGCCAATTTTCGCGCGCGCGAGGCCGCGCTCAGCCCTTTGTCAGAATTTTCACAATGCTGGCACTGCACCCGTTCGCGGCTCAGATACGTCATGTAGCCGTAAATATCCGTCAGCGTGATGGTACGCAGGAACGTCAGGTCGATGTCCCGTATGTCGATGGCGTCCAGCGGCTTATCCTGCAGTGCAGGGTTGCGCTGCTGCTTCATATAGCGGAAGAAATTCCGCATATCGAGGTAATATTCGTCCACCGTCCGCTGAGAATGTGCCTTGATCGTCTCATGGTAACTGAGAAAATCCAGCAGCAGCGTCGGCGCGTCCAAACGATAGTCCATGATGTACGAAGTGCCATTCCTTTCCGTCAGTAGATATATTGACAAAAATATTAAGAGCGGCTGCCATTGCCGTGGCGGTCGCCCCTGCTGCAAGTTTAGAGCTTGAAGGAAACGCCGCTTACCGCTATGGTTGGCGGTTATTTCTTACGCTTCGTGACCGTCACGATCATTGTAGCATGAAATGTCGCATCTTGTCAACGCGCGGCCACAGCGGGCATCTATGCGGCCATGCGGTCAACCGGTCACTCCGCATAAAACGAGTGTTTTCGCCGGAATTTTGCATTTCACCTCCACTTGATTGAACAAAATTTTTATTTTGTTCAATCGTGCATATCAGTATATCATTTGTCAGAGCTCTTCCCTTTTTCGCTGTTTTCGCTGCTTGAAAACAGTGGCTCTTTGACAGACTGACCCGTCCCGAAATCTTATGATTTCGGGACGGTTTTTTCTTACTTATTTTTTCTCACTTCCACAGCGAACACAGCAAATCGGTGTAGCTGCTGGGGTCGTCGATGGGGAGACCGGCGATGAGCTGCGCCTGATTGTAGAAAATTTCGGCGTACTTCTTCGCCTTTTCCGGGTCGGTCAGGCGCGCCGTCTCAAAGGCCGAAAACGCAGGGTGATCGACGTTGATCTCGAGGATGCGCTTGGCCTTGAGGTTCAGCTCCGGCTGCGCGGCCTTGAAATACTTCTCCATCTCGAAGGTCACGCCCTCGCCGCTGCTGAGGCAGACCGGGTGCGTTTTGAGGCGGGCGGACGCCTTGACCGTATCCACGCGGTCGCCCAAGGTATCCTTGATGAACGCGAAGCTCTCCTTATACTGCGCGTCGTCCTTCTCTTTCTTTTCCTCGCCGGGCAGGTCGAGGTCGCCGTCCGTCACGGAGCGGAACGGCTTATCCTGATAGGTGTGCAGGACGTCGGAGAGGAACTCGTCGGCCTTGTCGGTAAAATAGAGGATCTCCATGCGATGCTCCTTGAGCAGCTCGGTCTGCGGCATATGGTCGATGGCCTCCACGGTGTCGCCGGAGGCGAAGTAGATGTACTTCTGCTCCTCGCGCATCCGTATGACGTACTCGGAGAGCGTGGTGAGCTTCTTCTCCGTGGAGGAATAGAAGAGCAGCAGGTCTTGCAGCACGTCCTTTTTCGCGCCGTAGTTGTCGAGCGCACTGAGCTTGAGCTGGCGGCCGAAGCTCTGCCAAAACGTCTCGTACTTCTCGCGCTCGTCGCGCAGGAGGCGTTCCAGCTCGGACTTGATCTTCTTTTCCAAATTGGCGCAGATGAGCTTGAGCTGGCGGTCGTGCTGCAGCAGCTCACGGGAGATGTTCAGGTTGAGGTCGGGCGACTCGACGACGCCGCGGACGAAGTTGAAGCACTCCGGCAGCAGCTCGGCGCACTTGTCCATGATCATCACGCCGGAGGAATAGAGCTGCAAGCCGCCCTCGTAGTCCTCACTGTAATACCGCAGCGCTGCCTTTTCCGGGATAAAGAGCAGTGCCTTGTACGTCACCGCGCCCTCGGCGGCCACGGTGATGACGCTCAGCGGCGGTGTCGGGTCGGAAAACCGCTGCTGATAGAACTCGTTGTATTCCTCCTGCGTCACCTCGGACTTTTTGCGCTGCCACAGCGGCACCATGCTGTTGAGTGTGTCCCACGTGAACTTTTCTTCGTATTCCGGGTTTTCCTCCGTGCTGCCCTCCTTCAGCTCCGGGTGCGGCATGAGCATACGGATGGGGAAGCGGATATAGTCGGAATACTTCTTGACGAGCTTGTAGAGCGGATATTCGCGCAGGTACTGGCTGTACTCGTCCTTTTCCTCCTCGGTGTCGGGCTTGATGTGCATGATGACATCCGTCCCGACGCTCTCCTTTTCGCACGGCTCGATGGTGTAGCCATCGACGCCCGACGACTGCCAGCGGTACGCCTGATCGCAGCCGTACTTCTTCGTGACGACGGTGATCTCGTCGGCGACCATGAACGCCGAGTAGAAGCCCACGCCGAACTGGCCGATGATGTCTGCCTCGGCGGCCTCCTCCCCTGCCAGCTCCTTGCGGAATTGGAGGCTGCCGGAGGACGCGATCACGCCCAAATTGTTCTCAAGGTCCGCCTCGTCCATGCCGATTCCGTTGTCGCTGACGGTGAGCAGCCGCTTCTCCTTGTCGATGGAGAGTTTGATCTCGAACTGGTCGCGGCTGATCCCCACGCCCTCGTCGGTCAGGCTGAGGTAGCAGAGCTTGTCGATGGCGTCCGAGGCGTTGGAGATGATCTCACGCAGGAAAATTTCCTTGTGCGTGTAGATGGAGTTGATCATCAGATCGAGCAGCCGTTTGGACTCCGCTTTGAATGCTTTTTTTCTCATAGCTTTTGGAAACACTCCTTTTGTAAGCCGAGGGGCGAAGCCGCCCCTTTCAGCACTTTAAGGGAGATGCGCGGACGCGCACCTCCCTGTGGTATACGGTCAGTCAGCTCAGGCGTTCTTCCTTCGAAGCAGCAGCCAGCCCACGCACGAAAGTGCCGCGACGGACGCGGTGACGAGCATGGTAATCTTGAGCAGCGGCGAGAGTACCTCTCTGAGCTTGATGAGCGGCTTCTTCAACGCCTTGCCGACGCAGGAGAGCGCGCCGCATGCCGCGTCAAGAGCCATGGCCAGCAGCTTGCGTGCGAGCTTCGCCGTGGTATGCAGTGCCTTTTTCGCCGCACCGCTGACGATGTGCAGAAATTTTTTCATGGTCGTCCTCCTTGTAGCATCGTAACCTTATGGATAGTATAGCCCAAAATCACAAAAATGTCAACGCGCCCGGCGATGTTTCAGGCGATTTTTCCCTATCGCATAAAGCGGTCGATGACCTTGTTGAGTGCCTCAAGTGCCTCCATGTCCCCGGCCTGCACCGCGTCCACGATACAGTGGCTGATGTGGTCCTTGAGGATGGCGCGTCCCGCGCCGTCCAGTGCCGAGATGACGGCGGAGAGCTGGATCAGCACGTCGGTGCAGTCCTCGCCGCGCTCGACCATGCGGCGCACCGCCTCCAAGTGTCCCTGCGCACGGGCGAGGCGGTTCAGCACGGCCTTCGTCTGCTCGTGGGGATGGTGGTGGGGATAGTCGTGCGGATGGTCGTGGGGATGCTCGTGCGTTTCGGACATCGCGATCGCTCCTCTTCCTTACTTGTTGTATTCATACTGCGGCTTGTCCATATCGTACCGCTGCTTGAGTGGGTCGCGGCGCTCCATGCGGTCATAGTGGCGGCAGAGGAACGGCTCGACGCCGTAGAAGAGTGCCTTGCCGTCCAAATCGAAGAAGAAGACGGCAAAGAGGGCGGCGTACACGCCCGCGGCGATCAGGATGATTTTCTTGATGATTTTGAATACGATTTTCATGTTCCGCTCCTCCTTTTACCAGCTCATAGAATCGTCAAAGTCCAGCAGCGAGGGGTCAAGCGGCTCCTCCTGCATGACGGTGGTCATGTAGTCGTTGATAATGCTGCGGATCTCGGCGCGGGAGACGTTGCGCTTGTCGGGCAGCGCGTGGGGCATCCAGATGGCATGGATGTTGCGGGCGCGGAACTCATCCTCGAAGAGTCCGTGAACGCCCTGCATTCCCTTGCACAGAAGCTGGTCGTACATCATGACCATGTCGCAGTGGAACCGCTCCATATTTTCCCACAGCTCGAAGATATGCTGCATACCGCCCACGGCCATACGGCGCATCGGCGCCCACTCGTGGTAGGTGGCCATATCGTCGAGGGTATGCTCATAGCTGTCGGTGCGCAGCGTCATGTCGAACATGAGCGAGTCCATGTTGATGATGGTGTTCAGACCCCAGCAGTTGTACGCCCACGTACACCAGTTGGAGTAGTACAGCGGCGCGCAGCTCCACGCGATGACGCGGTGGCGCGTGAGCGGGAAGCTGTTGATGCGCTGCTCGACGCACTTTTCCATGATCTTGCGCACGCGCTTGTCCGTCTCGTGCCAGCCGGGCAGATCGCCGTACTGAGACTGGTAGATTCGGTAGAGTGCCTGAGAAACGCCGTTGATGGGATAGTAGCTCGTGTTGGCCGCCACGTCCCATTTCTCCCACTCAAACCGCTGCAGCTCGTTCTGACGCTCGAGCTTGCGGCAGAGCTGCTGATAGTCAAAGGGAACGCCCGTCTGCTCCTCAATGAAGTGCCACGCCTCCTCGATCTCCTTCATGCAGTGCTTATGCACCAGCGGATCATCGAACTGCATGGGCTGCGGCATGGCGAAGAGTGGCTTGTCGATGAGCCAGTCCTGAAGAATGGACGTCGCCACCGAGCCGTCACACGCCTCGTTGGAGGTGATGACCGCCTTGTAGTAATCCGGCACATCGTCCAGCACGAAGAGGCCGGCCTCGGCCTGACACATGGGGCAGGGATCTCCGGGAAGGCCGATGGACTGGACAGCGTCGATGTAGTTGAGTACCGTGTGATTGTTGACGTGGCAGGTGACGAAGTAGGGGATCATTTGCAGTGGGATATTCTCTACCTCCTTGCTGAACGGGTAGAAAATGCCGCCCCAGACCGTCTCGTCGTGGGCAATCGTCTTGTCGTGCTTGGCCTGTACCTTTTTGCTTCCTTTGTGGATGTTGAGGTCGTTGCGGAACATCCCCATGAACTGATAGATGGTGGCGTTGACCATGGCGCGGTAGTGCCACGGACAGGCGCGCAGCGCCTCGCCGCGCAGGCCCTCCATACCGCGGTCGAACCAGTGCAGCACGGGGAGGTACGTCTGCCCCATCCAGCGGTAACGCCAGCAGCCCTTGGCGAAGGTCACGACCCCGCCGTAGCGCATCACGTCGTAGACCATCATGCCGTAGTTATAGAGCCACACGTTGTGGAAATAGTAAAACGTATCCTTCACACCGCGCCACTCGCGGTGCTTATAAAGGCCGGTCTTGTCGCAGTAGAGGTCGCCCAAACGGCGTTCGCCGTGGGGCTTGCCGTACCAGAAATCCTTGGCTAGCTTCTTATAGTCGGTGGTCTTGGCCTTTTGGATGATCGACCGGATATCAAGCTTTTTCATTTGTTCACGCCCTCCTGCTGGAGTTTTTTGATCTCCACGCTCTCAATGAACGCCTGAAAGCGGGTGCGGAGCTGACCGCTGGCGGCGTTGATGTACTCCTTTTCGATGGAACAGACCGGGTAGCCGAAGTCACGCTGCAAGACCACGGTGTCGATGACGCGCTCATAGCTCCAGTATTCGCAGAACTTGTTGGATGCAACGATGATCCCGTCCGCCTTGTACGCCTTGGCGATGTCGGCCAAGCGCTGCTTGCGCAGGCGCATCTCGCGCTGCTCCATGAAACGGGTGCATTGGCTGGTGAGCAGATAGTGGCGGGCCACGGCGCGAAGCGCCGTCTCCCCCGCCCCGATCTCGATGGGAATGCGGGATTCCATGCCGCCGTAGCAGTAGCGGTCGGCCACCACCAGTGCGCCGCAGCTCTCGATGAGCTTCGTGAAATCGGGGTCGTCGTTCTCCGACCCGGCCAGCAGCACCTTGCAGCGGTATGGGGGCTTCGCGTCCGGCTCGCGGGTCTTCAGCTCCTCGAGCGTCTCGCGGAGCTTGTCGATGATGAGGTACTTGGGACAGGCGAGCGTCACGAGGTTGAGAACGTGGTACTCGTAGCCCGTGATGGTCGGCACGTCCAGCTTCCGGAAATCGCCGATGGCCTGCATGATGCGGCACAGCTCGTTGTGACGCTCGATGGTGGCGCGTATCGCCTCGTCGGAGGTGTCCACGCCGTAGTTCTCGTGCAGGAAGTCCAGCACGTGCGCTTGAAGCTGCGCCTCGTAGTGGTCGATGCTGTTGGCGGTCTTCTTAAAGGGGACGTCCGTGAACTCGCACTTGAAGCGTTCGTTGTTGATCACGCCCGGCATCCGCTGCAAATGCTCCTGAAAGCGGCAGGTGACGGTACACGTCTCGGTCGCAAGCTGCGCATCCAAGAAGTTGAAGCCTCCCTCCAGCGCGCGCTCCAAGAGGCTTCTGCCGTAGTGGCAGGTGCGGGAGGACATATAGTAGGTCGCCATGTCCGGCGAGGTGCAGCGGGGTGCGCGGAGTCGGACGGAGAAGCAGCCGGGCAGATCCAGCAGCACCTCCGGCATGAAATAGCAGGTGTAGCCTAAGGCGAGCTTGCCGTCGTCCTTGGCCTGCTTCACCAAGTCGTTGTTGGCCTCTTGCAGCAGGTTCTCGAAGTATATCAGGTGTTTCAGATCCCTCATTTCTCGTCCTCCTTAGCAGCGCGTCAGCGCGACATATTCCAGTAAAAGTATACATAATTTCGAGGTGTATGTCAATAATTTGTCGTTTTTGCATAGATTATGGACACTTTTTCACAATACGTTTGATAACGGTACAATTTTCACGCAAATGTGGGCGGCGAAAATAGCGGAATTGACGAATGGCCATATCTGTGGTAGGATAACAGCAACAAAGACAGGAGGGGGTTCTATGGCACACACCCACGAGCATACCCACGACCACGAGCATACCCACGAGGTACACGCCCCGGAGGAGACGATCGCCCTGCTGACGTATATGGTCGATCACAATCGACACCACGCCGACGAGCTGCACGAGCTGGCGCACAGCCTTGACGGTGAGGCGCAGCAGCGGCTGCACGAGGCGGTGGACGCGCTGCGCAGCGGCAACGAGAAGCTGACGGAGGCACTGCGCATGTTGAAGGAGGCGCGGTGATATGTGTCTTTCCACAGTGCTGAACGAGGCGCACCAGCCGATATGCAAAAATATCGCCGCCGTGACGGCGGAGGACGGCAAGCTCGTCTTCACGGACATCATGGGCGTTTCCACGGTAGTGGCGGGCAGCATTGAGAAAATCGATCTGACGGAGAACCTGATTTACGTTACGGTGAAAAATGCTGCCCATAAGTGAACCATTCGCGCACAAAAATGAGCGCAAACGAGCAAAAAATGAGCAAAAACAAGCGCAAAAAAGAGGCTGTCTCGCTAAGAGACAGTCTCTTTCGCAAATATGCAAAACGGGAGGATCAGTCGATCATGCTCTTGAGGTCAGCGGCGACGGTGAAGGGCGCAGCGGTAGCAGCCTTGACATCGTCCACGGTGAACTCGGGGTTGATCTCGGTCATCAGCAGACCTTTGTCCGTGACCTCGAAAACGCACATCTCGGTGATAATCTTATTCACGCAGTGAGAGGCGGTCAGGGGCAGACGGCACTTCTCGAAGATCTTGGGGTTGCCCTTGGCGGTATGCTCCATGCAGACGATGC
Source organism: Firmicutes bacterium CAG:341 (assembly GCA_963631875.1). Classification (GTDB taxonomy): domain Bacteria; phylum Bacillota; class Clostridia; order Oscillospirales; family Oscillospiraceae; genus Vescimonas. The sequence continues at coordinate 24,053 of CAVGSO010000006.1, forward strand.
ACTTCTTCGCGCCGACGCACAGATCCATCGCGCCGCCCATGCCGGGCATCTTCTTGCCGGGGATGATCCAGTTGGCCAGATTGCCCTGCGCATCGACCTCGAGCGCGCCGAGGAAGCAGGCGTCCACATGGCCGCCGCGGATCAGACCGAAGTTGGAGGCGGAATCGATGAAGCCGCCGCCGAAGGCCACGGAGGAGGGGCTGCCGCCGGCATCGACGACATGGTAGGGATCATAGTTGGCGTCGCCTTCCTTGGGGGACTTGCCCGCGGAGACGATACCCAGCTCGGCGTGGATGATCAGCTCAACGCCCTCGGGAAGATAGTTGGGAATCATGGTGGGCAGACCGATACCCAGATTGACGACGTCGCCGTTCTTCAGCTCTTTCGCGCAACGCTTGGCAATAAAGCCTTTGATCTCGGACTTTTCCATTATTTTCTCTCTCCTTCCACGATGTAATCAACGCACATACCATAGGTGTGGATGTTCTCCGGCTCGATCTCACCCACGGGGACAAGGTACTCGCACTCGGCGATCACGGTGTCGGCGGCGGTGGCCATGACAACGTTGAAGTTGCGCATCGTACCCTTGTACCAGCAGTTACCGAACTCGTCGCACTTGTACGTACCCAGCAGGGCGAAGTCGGCGTGAACGGGCTTCATGAGCAGGTAGTCCTTGCCCTCGATGGTCTTACGACCGAGGCAGAGCGGGCTCTGCTCGACCAGCGTGTCGATGCCGACCGGGGTCAGCACGCCGCCAAGACCTGCGCCGCCGGCGCGGATGCACTCAGCCAGCGTACCCTGCGGAACGAGGTTGACCTCCAACGTCCCGGCGGTGTTCTGCTCGCCGACCTCGGGGGTCATGCCCACGTGGGTGGCGATGATGCGCTTGACCTGATGATTGTGGATCAGCTCCGCGATACCGAAATACGACTCACCCATGGGGCCGGTGGCGCGGCCCATATCGTTGGCGATGAGGGTCAGATCCTTCGTGCCGCGGGCGACCAGCTCCTTGACGATGGCGCGCGCCTGACCGCAGGCCAGAAAGCCACCGCACATAATGGTAGCACCGTCGGGGATCATAGCGGCTGCCTCTTTGGCAGTCAAGACAGGTTTCTTAGCCATTACTGTTCCTCCTACTTTTTTATTGCAGATCCGCCGGGTCGGTTGCTGTGCCGCCGACCCGGCGGGACTGTATGAAATTATTTCATGCCGCGCTTGACCATCTCGGTCACGGCAAAGGACGCGACGTCATCGGCGTACTTGCCCGCGCCGAAGCCGGCATCGTAGCCCAGCTCCTTGGCAAGCTCGTGGGTGATACGCGGGCCGCCGCAGCAGACGACGAACTTGTCGCGCAGACCCTCGGCCTCCAGCAGCTCAATGAGGTTGGTCAGGTTCTGGATGTGGACATCCTTCTGGGTAACGGTCTGGGAGACGAGCAGCACGTCGGCGTGCAGCTCCAGTGCCTTCTTGATGAACTCCTCGTTGGGTACCTGAGAGCCGAGGTTGTACGCCTCGATCATCTCGTAGCGCTCCAAACCGTAGTGTCCGGCAAAGCCCTTGCGGTTCATGATGGCGTCGATACCGACGGTGTGCGCGTCCGTGCCTGTGGAGGCACCGACCATAACGACCTTGCGGCCGATATGCTCACGGATATAGTCGTTGGTATCCTCCATGCTCATCACGTCGGACTCGACGGTGATGACGTGGATGTCCTCATAGTTGACGGAGTGGACGCAGCTGCCGTAGACGACGAAGAAGGTGAACTCCTTGTCGAGCGCGGCGTGGTAGGCCACGTTCGGCTCTTCAAGACCCATCTTCTTGGCGATCTGACGAGCCGCCTCCTCACCGCGCTCATCGTCCTTGATGGGCAGGGTGAAGCTGGTCTGCACCTTACCGTCGTTCATCGTGTCGCCGTAGGGCTTCAGGCGGGTCAGATCCAGTGTGGTATCGAAATCGATCTTATGGGTGTTATACAGTCCGCTGCTCATGCGCCCACCTTGCCTTTCATGACTTCAATGAACGGATTGAAGTATTTGTCGTCCTTCATCACAACGCCCGCCAAGCCCTTGCCGCCGTCCTTGGGACGCTTGACATCGGCGAAGATGCCCTTCTCGATGGTGGTGAACAGCCCCAGCTTCTCGATCTCGGCGAGAAGGTCGGTGGCCTTTGTCAGCACCTCGTTGGCACGGGTGCGGATGATACCGCCCTCTTTGTACGTCAGCTCGTCGCCCAAATCCTTCATGGTGCGGAAGATATACTGCGCGTTCTCGATGGAGAGGGCGCGGTCGGACATGAACGGCGTGTGGATGGCCTCGGTCATCATGCCCAGCAGGCAGAGCTTTTGGTTGGTGAGGATCGTGACCATATTGAACAGCGCGTCCTGAATGTGGCCGCGGAAGATGTTGCCCGTCATGAACTTCGTGGGCGGCATATACTTCAGCGGTGCGTTCGGGAATATCTCGCGCGCCATCTGCGCCTGTGCCAACTCGTAGAGGAAGGTATCCTCCACGGCGGGGTCCATTTCAAAGGCGTGGCCAAGACCCATCTGCTCCTCGCGCATACCCGCGGTGCGGGCAAACGCCTCGTTGATGAACTGGGAGGCCAGCACGGTGTGGGCGGAGGTGATGGCATCGTCGGTGGTGAGGTAGTTGTCCTCGCCCGTGTTGATGATGACGCCCGCGTAGCCGTTGATGACACGGGAGAAATACTGGTCAACGATGGTGCGCTGCATATTGATGTCGCGGAAGAGGATACCGTAGAGCGCGTCGTTGAGCATCACGTCGAGACGCTCCAGTGCGCCCATCGCGGCGATCTCGGGCATACACAGACCGGAGCAGTAGTTGCACAGGCGAATATAGCGGTGCTGCTCCTCGCCGACCTCGTCCAGCGCGGCGCGCATGAGGCGGAAGTTCTCCTGTGTGGCATACGTGCCGCCGAAGCCCTCCGTGGTCGCGCCGTAAGGCACGTAGTCCAGCAGGGACTGACCCGTGGTACGGATGACGGCGATGATGTCCGCGCCCTGCTTGGCGCCGGCCTTGGCCTGCGTAATATCCTCGTAGATATTACCCGTGGCCACGATGATATAGAGGTACGGGCCTTCCTTGTCGCCCCACTCCTTGAGATAGGCGTTACGGGTGGCGACGTTCTTGTTGATGCGCGCCACGGTGGCGTTCACCACCGGGGTGATGGCCGCGCGGATCTCCGCGTCGGAGTGGGCGGGGAGCTTGCTCAGGTCGATCTCGCCGCTGTTGATAGCTTCCGCCACACTCTGTGGGTCTTTGCCTGTCTCGACCATCGCGTTGCCGATCTCCCAAGCTGCACCGACGGGCAGCAGCGAGTTCGCCATCAGGTGATCGACGACCACGTTGGGCAGAGGCACATCCATATCGTTGACGCCATCAATGCCCAGCAGACGGCAAACGGCGCGCTCCACCGTGACGGTGGTGTGCTGGTCGATAAAGTGCTGCGTGTCGTCCGCGATCTTGGCGGCGGAGGCACGGGCGCGATTGACCAGCTCAAAATTCAAGCCGAGTTTGCTTTCCATAATGCATCCTCTCTTTTACTTTTTCACGTGGCGCTCGTTGCGCAGCAGCTTGGTCGGTTCCAAATAACGCTGGGGCGTACCCTCGGCGACCCATGCCACGCCGGTCTTCTCGACCTTCTTCTTGCCCGTGCAGACATCGCAGTGGCAATCCTGCACGTAATGCTCAGGCTGCGTGTAGGAGGTGATGACACCCTCGAAGTTGCGCAGGATGACCTTGCGCGGCGTCTCGGAGATGAGGTAGTTGGGCATGACCGGGGTCTTGCCGCCGCCGCCGGGGGCGTCCACCACGAAGGTGGGGATGCAGTAGCCGGAGGTATGGCCGCGCAGGGCTTCCATGATCTCGATGCCCTTGGACACAGGCGTGCGGAAGTGGCTCAGGCCGAGAGAGGGATCGCAGGCGTAGATATAGTAAGGACGCACACGCATCTTCACGAGGCCGTGGACGAGATCCATCATGACGTGGATGCAGTCGTTCACGCCCGCGAGCAGCACGGACTGGTTGCCCAAAGGAATACCGGCATCAGCCAGCATGGCACAGGCCTTGGCGGCCTCGGGCGTGAACTCCTTGGGCGTGTTGAAGTGGGTATTGAGCCACACGGGGTGATACTTCTTGAGCATATTGCACAGCTCCGGGGTGATACGCTGGGGACACACGACGGGCGTGCGGGAGCCGAGGCGTACGATCTCCACGTGGGGGATAGCGCGCAGCTTCTTGATGATATACTCGAGGGTATCGTCATCGACCATCAGGGAGTCACCGCCGGAGAGCAGGACATCGCGCACCTCGGGGTGAGCGGCCACGTAGTCGATGCACTTGTCGATCTGCGCCATAGGTACCTCGCAGTCGTTCTGTCCGGCGAAGCGGCGGCGGGTGCAGTGACGGCAGTACATGGAGCACTGGTCAGTGATGAGCAGCAGCACGCGGTCAGGATAGCGGTGGGTCAGGCCGGGCGTGGGAGAGTCGGTATCCTCGTGCAGAGGATCGGCGTCCTCATAGTCGGCATACTCCAGCTCCTCGGCGCGGGGAATGGCCATCTTGCGGATGGGGTCAAACGGATCGTCCAGATCGATCAGGGACAGATAGTAGGGGGTCACTGCCATGCGCAGCTTGCCCAGCGTCTTGGCAACACCGGCCTCCTCATCGGGCGTCAGGGTCATATACTTCTTCAGATCCTCGACCGTCTCAGCGCGGTTAGCGACCTGCCAATGCCAGTCATTCCACAGATTTTCGGGGACGTCAGCGAACAAACCATTACGGGTCTTCATAGCTCTTTTCTCCTTCACAAATCAGAAATGTTTGAATGTTTTGAGACAGGCCAAAGGCCGGGAGACCCTTGCGGGCCGCCCAGCTTTTGGGAAAGTCAGTTAGCAGTACTTCTCGTCAAACAGCTTGCGCAGCTTGGGGTTCTCGCGCAGCACGTCGAGCGTGATGTTGGCATGGTTCTTGGTGTAGCCGTTGCCGATGATCATGGTGACGTCCTTGCCGATACCCTCAGCGCCCAGCGCAGCCTTGGTGAAGGAGGTAGCCATGGAGAAGAAGTACACCAGACCGTCGTCGCGGACGGGCAGGATGGCGGACATCTCGCAGGACTCGATGTTCACGCAGCAGATGGACAGGTCGTACTCCTTGCCGCCGTTGGCAGCCAGTGCGGCCTCCATGACCTCAACGGGCTTGGTGCAGTCGGCGACGATGACGTCGGTGTAGACGCCCAGCTCCATCAGGCCGGGGACCTGCTTGGGGTTGCGGACAACACCCACGACCTTGCCCTTGGGGCCGACCTTCTTCATCGCCTCCCAGCCGCACAGCACGCCGGACTTGCCGTTCGCGCCGAGGATCAGGACGCTGTCGCCCTCGTGGGGCAGCTTGCGAGCCTGCGCGGGTGCGCCGGCCACGTCGAGAGCGGCCAGTGCCAGAGGCTCAGACATATCCTCGGGCATCTTGGCGTACAGAGCGGACTCAAACAGGATGGCCTTGCCGACGATGTCCACGCGGTCGATGTCCTTGTGAATGGAGAGAATCTTGTCGATCTTCAGCGGGGTCATGGACAGAGAGACGAGGGAGACGATCTTGTCGCCTTCCTTCAGGTCGAAGCCGGGCTTCTTCTTCAGATCCTCACCGATGTGAGCGACGACGCCCTTGAACATACCGCCGGAGCCGGTCACGGGGTTCTGCTGCTTGCCGCGCTCGGCCACGATGCCGAGGATCATCTCGCCGATCTTCTTCTCGTCGCCGCCGCAGGCCTCGGAGATCTGCGTGAAGGAGGCGGAGTCGATGTTCAGAGAGGTGACATCGCAGACGATCTCGTTGGAGTAGACCTTGGACATATCGTTGTCGATTTTCCAAGCAGCCTGCGTCAGAACGCCCTTGGGCTCAATAACGCGATGGGTACCGTACTTGTTGCCTTTCAGTTCAGCCATGATAATTTCCTCCTAAATTTTACACTAATTATCTCTTTCTTTTCTTTCTTTGATAGTCTTCAGTGTCTGCAACATTAGTTCAGGGGCTTGAGGCTCAGGATCTCGCGCGCCTCGGCGGGCGTGGCGATCTCACGACCCAGCTCCTTGGCGATGCGGACGACCTTGGCCACCAGCTCGCCGTTGGACGCGGCCTTGTGACCCTTGCCCAGATAGATATTGTCCTCGAAGCCGACACGGACGTTGCCGCCCATTGCGATGGCGGCAGCGGCCATCGTCCACGCGGAGCGACCCACGCCGGAGACCGTCCATGTGGCGTTTGCGGGGATCTTGCTGGCGAAGAACGCCAAATTCTCCACGGTGGCGGGGGTGCAGCCGTGGACGCCCAGCACGAAGTTGAACTGCATGGGGTCGCCGGGGACCTCGCCCTTCTTGGCCATGCCGAGGATGGTGTCGATATGACCCAGCTCGAAGCACTCGTACTCGGGCTTAATGCCGTTTTCGAGCATACGCTTGCCGAAGGCGCGCATGGTGGGCATGGTGTTGTCGAAAATCTCGTCGCCGAAGTTGCACGTGCCGCAGTCAAGCGTGGCCATCTCGGGGTACAGCTCGGTGGGCTGGAGGCGCTCCTCGGGACTCATGCCCGTCGCACCGCCCGTGGACGGGATCATGATCACGTCGGGCAGCTCCTTGCGGATGGCGTCCATGACAACCTTGAAGCGCTCACGACCCTGCGTGGGCGTACCGTCGTCCTCGCGGACGTGGATGTGCAGGATGGCTGCGCCCGCCTCGTAGGCGGACTTGGCCTCGCGCACCATTTCCTCGACGGTGTAGGGAACGGCCTCGTTCTGTGCCTTGGTGACCTCAGCACCGCAGATGGCGGCGGTAATGATCAGCTTTTCCATCGTTCCGCTCCCTTACTTCTTAATCTCTTTGCGCTGGCAGTCCTTGGGGGTGACGCAGGTGCCGTGGGCGCGGCAGACCACCACAGGCTCGGCCAGCACATCGGCGGCGGAAGCGCTGATGTCGGGACGGGAGACGATCACCTTACGCGCCTCGAACTTCATGGTGCGGGAGGTGTTGCCGATCTTCTCGATCTCGCCGTAAGCCTCGATGTAGTCTCCGGCGTAGACGGGCGCCAAAAACTCCACGTTGTCGTAGGCGCAGAACAGGCCCTCGTCGCCGTCACACTTGATGAGCAGCTCGGTGGCCACATCGCCGAACAGGTGGACCATGTGGGCGCCGTCCACGAGGTTGCCGCCGTAATGAGCGTCCTTGGCACTCATACGAAGGCGAAGCAGGGATGTCATCTTTTCCATAATTTTTCCTCCTTCAGATTTTGGACGTGCATTTCAGACATCAGAACTGGCCTACATCGCTTTCTTTGGGTATGAAAAAAGCGCTATCGGTCAAGGTCGTTGACCAATAGCGCTCCATGTATCACTACATGACAGCAACGATGCTTACACAACGCTGCCAAGAAACAGACCTCAGACTTGTCTGCTCCTTTCGGCGGAAAGCTCCTTCCTGCTGTGCTGATCGGGTGCCTGTTCCCATACGCAGCAGTACCCCGCTCTCCGCGCCTCTATTGACTGATATATGAAATTTCTACCTTAAAATTATACCTTTTTTATCCCGTTTGTCAAGTGACATTGTGACAAAAAAGACAATAATTTTTTTGTGCAATACGAAAAATTTTTAGGGCGGCATTTGCCGCCCTAAGTATTCCCGAATATCGGAGTTTTTATCAATAATTTTCCTCCAGCATGGCGAGGATCTCCGGCTTGAGCGAGAGCATCCGGCAGATGTTCAGCGCGTCGCGCGGGCAGTCGGACTTCCCCTCCACGCGGTAGAGGCCGTAGTTCATGTGCCGGGCGATGACGGCCACGCCGTCCTCGCTGCTGACGGCCAGCTCGCGCCGGATGGCCTCCGGGTCGATGTCGCGCAGACCGATGATCTGATAGTGCGTCTTGGCGAACTCCGCCACCTTGTCGTAGTGGGTCGTCAGGAGCGAGATGGCGTTCACGCCGTTGAGGTAGCGGGTCACGGCCTGCACGATGAGCGCACCCTCATCGGGGTTCGTGCCGCGGGCAAATTCGTCAAGCAGGAACAGCGAGTAGCCCTGCTCAACCTCGGAGAGTGCCTTCTCGAACTGAACGATCTCCGAGCCGAAGCCGGAGAGGCCGGACTGGATGGATTGCAGGTCGTCAAAGAGCATCTTCACGCTGTAAAAGAGCGGCATCCGCGCCGCCTTGGCGCAGACGAGGAAGCCCGCTTGCAGCAGCAGCACGTTCAGTGCCACCGTCTTCATGGCCACGGACTTGCCGCCCATGTTCGCGCCCGTGATGACTGTTGCGCCCGGCTCAAGGCGGATGGACACGGGGATGAAGCTCCTCCCCTGCTCGCTCAAAAGGTCGCAGATCTCCGGGTTGACCATGTCGGTCAGCTCCAGCTCGCGCTCGGTCAGCTCCGGGCGAACGCCGCCGTAGCGCACGGCAAAGAGCGCCTTTTGGACGATAAAGTCGAGGCTCCCGGCGGTGTCGGCATCGGCAAGCAGGTCGTCCACCATCGGCGCGAGGGCTGCGCCCATGGACTTTCGCACCTTCGTCTCCTCGCTGTCCTCCTCGGCGCAGAGCTTGGTGCGCTTTAAGCGCAGGTCGTCCTTCTCCGCGTCGGTCTGCGCGTGGAAGAGTCCCTCCTCCACGGCCTTCTTCTCCTGACGCAGCGCCTTGAGGCGGGGCGTTGCACTATCGGGGATATAGAAGCCGCGGCTGCCCGTCTTGTCCGGGTCGAGAACGTCCAGCGCAGGTCTGGTGTCATGGAACGACAGCCCCTCAAAGTGGGTGACGGCGTTGATCTCGTCGAAGATCGGGCGGAGATTTTCCAGCCGCTGCAAGTAGCCCTTGATCTCGAACAGCTCCACATGGTCGGGCGTCTCGCCGTCCGCACAGCGGCGCAGGGAGGTGCGGATGTCCTTCATTTGGCACAGGACGGTCATGAGCTTCGTGTAGGCGTCCTTGAGCTGTTCGGCGGCGGATGCCGCCTGCGAGACGTTATACAGCTCGCGCTCTAAGTCCGCACGCTCCTGCGGCGTATAGAACCGCAGACGGCGGATGCGCTCCTGACCGAACGGCGAGCAGCCGTGCAGCGTCTCCAATACGTATTGCAGGCCAATCTTCACCCGCTCGTCAAAATGAACCTCGATCATGCCAATTCCTCCTTTACGTTGATGACGGGAACGTCCACCGCCTCGCGCATACGGCGCAGGAAGTCGTCCTTGTCGAACTTCCAGCCGTAGGCGGACACGGGGTTGACGGTGACGCAGAGCGTGCGGGCGGCGTCCTCCGTCTCAAGGGAGACGTCGCGCGCGGCCAGCTTATCCAGCGTGTCGGCGGTAAGCAGTACCTTGCTGGGGTCTTTCACGACTATGCGGCAGCTCCGCAGTGCGCCGCTGCGCAGGAGCGGCAGCACCATGCTGTCCGTCAATGCGCCGGGGAGCAGCGCCGCGCCGTGTTCCTTGACGCAGGCGGCGAGATCGTCCGCCTGCGGCGGCAGCTCCGCGGCCTTGGGCAGATTCATCAGGCGGTAGATGTGTGCCGTGTCGGCGATGACCTTCTCCATGCTCATGTGGTAGCTCGCGCCCGTGCAGAGGATGACGCCCTCCGCCACGGCGCGCGCGCCGAGGCTCTTGCGCCCCAGTGCGCCGTCAATAACGGAGCGATCCGCACCGAGGTCGAAGAAGCTCTGCGACACGGTCTTTAGCTGCGTGGTGATGGACGGTCCCGCCAGTTGGACGTGACCTGCGCTCCGGGCGCGGAGAATGACCACCTCACCCAAGGGCGTGGGAATGCCCGTGGTCATGAGGATCTCCTTCGTCACGTCGCCCAGCCGCAGCATATCCTTGGCCGTGGCGATCAGTGTCCCCTCGCGGACGAAGATGCCGGGCTTTTCCGTGCCTGTGACCACGTCGGTGGATTCGCCGTCGCGTCCGATAGAGGTCAGCCCCAGCGTTCCGCGCAGGTGGCTGCCCGTGAGCAGCCAGTTGAGCATGGTGGTCTTGCCCGCGTTCTTGCACATACCCACGATGGACATGGTCTTTGTTTCGTTGAGCCGCCGTATCAGCTCTTCGTGCATGGCGCACACGCCCTTTCTTTCTATTCAGTCAATTTCTAAGTATAGCATACGACCGCAGAAAAAGAAAGGGGGCAGTTTTTCTTTTTCTCACGGGGCGGGTTTTTCGAGGGAAGATACGCGTTCCTCCTCCGTGCGTTCGGCCTTTGGCAGCGTAGCGAGGGTGACGTGCGTCAGCGGGAGATAGTCGCCCTCGGCGATGTCGGGGAAGAGGTCATTCAGGTGACACGGAGCGGTCATAATTGCGCATTTTTGGGCGCGCGACAGCGTTTTGAAGGCATATTCCAGCCGCGCCGCCGCCGTTTTATCGGCGCACTGCCAAAGCATCGCAAGCCTGCGCGGCGGGAAGGAGCGGGTGTATTTCGCGCCCTTTCCGCTCGCGTGCAGCATCATGCGGTGCGGCAGGTCGTTCGTCAGCCCGGTGTAAAGGCTGCCGTTCGAGCATTCAAGCACATAGACGTAATACACGCGCTCCCCTCCCCTTTTTTCTTCTCATTATACATCATACCCGACAAACGGCGCATTTTGCAAGAGCCTTTCCGCCAAAATCACCACTTTTCTTTTCAGGCGAATAGGTGTATACTATTTTCTGTATGTTCATACCCAAGATCGGAGGTTCTTTTATGTATCAAAATCGCCGGGAGATCATGCGGGACGTGTTCCTGACATATCTGCCCGCCAGCAAATTCAAAACGAGCCGCCTGACGCTCAACCTCATCACCGCGCTGCACCGAGAGACAGCCAGTGCCAACGCGCTGCTCCCCGCCGTGCTGCGGCGCGGTACGGCGCGCTGCCCGGACATGGAGCAGCTCTCCGCCGCGCTCGACACGCTCTACGGCGCGACCGTGGACTATACCGTGCGCAAAAAATCCGAGCGGCAGTGCGTGGGCTTCGCCGCCAGCTTTATTGACGACGGCTTCACGCCCCACGGCGAAAAGCTCCTCGAGCCTGTCGCCGCGCTGCTGGGGGAGCTGCTGTTAGACCCCGTGACGCGGGGCGGCTGCTTTTTGGAGTCATATGTGAGCGGCGAGAAGGCCAACCTCATCGACTCGCTCCGCGCCCTGCGCAACGACAAGCGCGAGTGGGCGGACGTGCGGCTCATGCAGGAGATGTGCGCCGGAGAGCCGTACAGTGTCCTGCGCCTCGGCGACGAGGAGAGCGCACAGCGCATCACGCCGCAGTCGCTCTATGACCACAGCCGTCAGCTTCTTGCCGAGAGCCGCGTGGAGCTGCTCTACTGCGGCAGCGCGGAGGAGCAGCGGGTGGAGGACGCCGTGCTGGCCGCGCTGGGAACGCTGGAGCGTGGCCGTCAGGCGGTGCTGCCGCCCGTGGCGCGTGTGGCTGCCCCGGCGCAGACACGGTACATCACCGAGACGATGGACGTGACGCAGGGCAAGCTCTCCCTCGGCTACCGCTGTGGGAGCGATGACTACCCCGCGATGGTGCTGGCCAACCTCATCTTCGGCGGGACGAGCAACTCCAAGCTCTTTATGAACGTGCGTGAGAAGCTGTCGCTGTGCTACTATGCTTCCAGCAGCTACGCCCGCGGGAAGAACATCCTCACCGTGTCGAGCGGTGTGGAGACGGGCGACCGCGATAAGGCACTTGAGGAGATCACCCGCCAGCTCAGAGCGGTGCAGGAGGGCGACTGGGAGGACTGGGAGCAGGAGAGCGCGGTGCAGGCCATCCGCTCATCGCTGCTGTCCCTGTCCGACTCGCAGGGGGCGTTGGAGAATTTCTATCTGGGGCAGATCGCCTCCGACGTACATGAAACGCCGGAGGCGCTGGCCGCCGCGTTGGGCGAGGTCACAAAAGACCGCATCGTGGCCGCCGCGCAGATGGTGCTGCCCGACACTGTGTATTTCTTGGGAGGGAGGGAAGCTTAAATGGAGAAAAAGCTGTATGAGCGCATCGGCGAAGAGGTGTTTCACACCACCTTGGCTAACGGGCTGCCGGTGTATATCGTGCCGAAGAAGGGCTTTTTGCGCAAGTACGCGCTGTTCGCCACGCGCTACGGCGGGATGGATATGCGCTTTGAAAAGGATGGGCAGTGGCTCGACACGCCCGCCGGAATCGCGCACTATCTGGAGCATAAGATGTTCGACACCGAGGACGGCAACGCCCTGCAGGAGCTGGCGAAAAACGGCGCAGAGCCGAATGCCTTTACCTCCAGTGCCATCACCTGCTACCACTTCGACTCCACGGAGAAGTTCTACGAAAATTTAGAGATACTGCTCTCGTTCGTCTCCGTCCCCTATTTCACCGACGAGAGCGTACGCAAGGAGCAGGGCATTATCGCACAGGAGATCGGGATGATCGAGGATAACCCCGAGTGGCAGGTCTATAAGCAGCTCATGGAGGCACTCTACCACACCAGCCCCGCCCGCACCCCCGTGGCGGGCAGTGTGGAGAGCATCAGCCACATCACCGCGCAGACGCTCTACGACTGTCATCGGGCGTTCTACACCCCAGCCAATATGTGCCTCGTGGTGGTGGGCGACGTGAAGCCGGAGTGCGTTTTGGCCGCCGCCGATCAGATTCTCCCCGCCAAGAGCGGGCCGCTCATCCGCCGCGACTACGGCGCGGAGGAAGCGTTGACCGCGGCGCAGCCGCTCGTAATATCGAAAATGGAGGTCTCCATGCCGACATTTTTGGTGGGCTTCAAATGCCCGCCGCAGCACGGCGGCGAGGCGCAGCACCGCTTCAACGCCATCGGTGAGCTGGCGTGCGACGTGCTGATGGGCGAGTCCAGCCCGCTCTACGCACGGCTCTACGGCGAGGGGATGATCAACGGCTCGTTCGGCGCGGCCTTCGACCTGCTGCCCGGCGCGTGCTACGTCTACGCCGGAGGCGACAGCAAGGACCCCGAGGCCGTGGCGGAGGCCATTTTGGCCGAGGCCGAGCAGCTCGCGGCGCACGGCGTGGACAGCGCGTATTACCGCCGCGTGGTCAACGCCAACTTCGGCGCGGCACTGAAGGCACTGAACTCCTTCGAGTCCATCGCCGTGTCGATGACCGAGGGCTGCTTCCAGAACTATGACCCCTACCGCTTCCCGGAGATATACGACAGCATTACCGTGGAGGACGTGCTGCAATTTCTGCGTGAGAACGTGACGCGGGACCATATGGCGTTGTCCGTCGTCGCGCCCAAGGAGGGCTGACCGATGACCGTCACTCCCCTCTCCATCATGACCGACAGCCCGATTCGCTTTCCGGGGCTGCTGGGCGATCGGTCGTTCACTGTCTCGTCGGTCGCGCTGCACATCGGCGGCAAGGCGATCTACTGGTACGGCATTCTTATCGCGCTGGGCGTTTTGGTCGCGCTGGCCTTTTGCATGAAGCAGCGCGTGAAGTACGGTATCAGCGAGGATAATCTTTTAGACGGCGTTTTGTGGGGCGTGCCGCTCGCCATCGTCGGGGCGCGTATCTACTACGTTATTTTCTACCTCTCCGAGTTTCAGAACGCGGACGGCTCGCTCGACTGGGGCCGGGCGGTCGCCATTTGGGACGGTGGGCTGGCCATCTACGGCGGCGTGATTGCGGCCTTTCTCTCGTGCTATGTCCTCAGCCGCCGCCGGGGCTTCCCGCTCGGCGCGTTCACGGACCTCATTGTGATGGGGCTGCTCATCGGGCAGGCCATCGGTCGGTGGGGAAACTTCATGAACCGTGAGGCATTCGGCAGCGAGACGGCGCTCCCATGGCGCATGGAGCTGCTCACAAGGAGCGGCGAGGCGGTCGATGTCCACCCGACGTTCCTCTACGAGAGCCTTTGGAACGTGGTTGGGCTGCTGCTCATCGTCTTTATCATCTCCAAGGCACGGCGGTTCGACGGCGAGAACACGTGGTTCTACTTCCTGTGGTACGGCATCGGGCGGTTTTGGATCGAGGGGCTGCGCACCGACAGTCTGTACCTCTTCGACTGGACGATCGGCGGCCAGCCCATCCGCGTCAGTCAGGCGTTGAGCCTCGTGATGATCCTGCTCTCGGCGTTCATCCTCTTCTACCACATCAAGCTCCGTCCCCACCCGCCCGGAACGCGGTATGTGGATCGGGTCAACGCCCCGGAGAGCGAAGAAAACGCCGAAGAGAAAACGGAAGAAAAAAGTGAAGAGGCAGAATAAGCTTCATAGATAAACGAAAAGCACCCTGCGGGGTGCTTTTCGTTTTCTTATCTACGGTGTAATGCGCTATGCCGTTACACTTTATGCAGGTGCTGGGAGGCTAATTTGAGCATTAGACGCTTGGTGCCGACCTTGTCGAACGCGACCTCGATCATCGCGTCGCCGCCCATCGGGTGAACGGACAGCACCATGCCGCGGCCAAACGCCTTATGCTCCACCATCTCGCCGGGCTGAAGCACCAGCTTCTGCGGCTCGGGCTTTTTCGGCGCGGCCTTGGCCTTGGAGGCGGAGGTTTTCAGCGGCGCAGACTTTTCTTCCTCCGGCGCGGCCGTGGCAGCCTTGCTCGTCTTGACCGGGGAGGCCGTGCGGCGGGTGCGGGCGGCGTGGCCGCCGCCGAAGCGATCCTCGCCCTCGTCCCAAACGTCGGGGCGCGGCTGCGGCTTGGAGAGCCATTCCATGTTCTCCTCCGGGATCTCGTTGAGGAAGCGGGAGGGCATACACGGCGTGGTGCGGCCGTAGAGCGTGCGCTGGCGGGCGTTGGTGAGCGTCAGCTTCTCCTTGGCGCGGGTCATGGCGACATAGCACAAGCGGCGTTCCTCCTCCATTTCCTCCGCGTCGCCCATCGCGCGATTTCCGGGGAAAAGCCCCTCCTCCATGCCGACGAGGTAGACCTGCGGAAATTCCAAGCCCTTGGCGGCGTGCATGGTCATCATGGTGACGCAGTTGTCGCCTTCCTCGCGGCTGTCGAGATCGGTGTAGAGGGCGATCTCGTCGAGGAAGCCGGAGAGGCTGGGTTCACCCTCGACGTTCTCCAAATAGGCCAAAATGCTGGATTTCAGTTCCTCCACGTTTTCAAGGCGGCCTCGGCTCTCGATGTCGTCCTTTTCGCGCAGTGCGGCGGTGTAGCCGGTGCGCTCGCAGACGAGATCGTAGAACTCCACGAGGCCGCAGCCGGGGAGCTTGGCGCGGAGATCCTCAAACATATCTGTAAAGGCAATCAGCTTTACCTGCGGCACCTTCAGGGCGGAAAAGAGGTTTGCATTGCGAAACACCTCGTAGAGCGTCATGCCCTGCTGGGCGGCGATGAGCTGCGCCTTATCCACGGTGGCCTGCCCGATACCGCGGGTGGGGACGTTGACGATACGCCGCAGGCGCAGATCGTCGGCGGGGTTATTGATGACGGAGAGGTAGGCCAGCATATCCTTGACCTCGGCGCGGTCGAAGAATTTCAGGCCGCCGTAGATTCTATAAGGTACGCCGTTGCGCTTGCAGGCATATTCGAGGGCGTTCGACTGGGCGTTGGTGCGGTAGAGAATGGCGCAGTCGCCCCACGAGCCGCCGCGGCGGTAGTGCGTCATGATTTGGCCGAGGACGTAGTTTGCCTCGTCCCCCTCGTGGAAGGTCGTTTTAACCGTGACAGGCTCTCCCCTGCCGTTTTGCGTCCAGAGCGTCTTGCCCTTACGCTCCCGGTTGTGGCGGATGACGGCGTTGGCCGCGTCCAGAATGTTCTGCGTCGAGCGGTAGTTCTGCTCAAGGCGGATGACCCGCGTGCCGGGGAATTGCTTCTCGAAGCCGAGGATGTTGCTGATGTCCGCACCGCGGAAGCGGTAGATGCTCTGGTCGTCGTCGCCGACCACGCAGATGTTGTGCGCCTCCCCGGTGAGCAGCGTGGCCAAACGGTATTGCAGGGCGTTCGTGTCCTGATACTCGTCGATGAGGATGTAGCGGAATTTTCGGCGGTAGTATTCGCGCACCTCCGGCACGGTTTCCAGCAGCCGGACGGTGTGCCACAAGAGGTCGTCGAAGTCGAGGGCGTTGGCCTCACGCAGTCTCTCGTTGTAAAGTGCATATACTTTACCGATGTTGATTTTCTTGTAGTCGTTCACCTCGCGCCACTGGGCGATAAATTCCTCCGGCGTCTGACAGTCGTTCTTGGCGCGGGAAATGGCGGACTGCACCTCGCGGGGCGGGAACGTCTTTTCGTCTAATGCCCGCTCCTTCAAAATGTCCTTGATGACGCGCTTGGCGTCGTCGGTATCGTAGATGGTAAAGCTCTTGTCGAAGCCCAAGCGGTCGATGTCGCGCCGCAGGATGCGGACGCAGGCGGAGTGGAACGTGGACGCCCACACGTCGGCGGCGACCTCCTCCCCGAGCATACGGCCGAGGCGCGCCTTCAGCTCGTTGGCGGCCTTGTTGGTGAACGTGATGGCCAGCACCTCCCACGGCTGCGCCGGCCCGACGGCGCAGAGGTAGGACACCAGCGGCCGCTGATCCTCGCTCGGCGCGCGGACGTAGCCCTCCAAAAACGCCACCTCGTCCTCGGTGACGGGGATGGGGATCTCGTCGGTGTCGCTGGCGCGGCCATAGCGCAGCAGGTTAGCGACCCGATGGATAAGCACGGTGGTCTTCCCCGACCCCGCTCCGGCCAGCAGCAGCAGCGGCCCCTCGGTGGTCAGTGCGCCCTCAAGCTGGCAGGGGTTCAGCCGCTTGAAGTCCACGGCGATCGCGGCGCGGCGCGCCGCGATAAAGCGATTTTCAAGTTCCGTCATGAGGCATCCTCTTTCTTCGCGGTTCGATATGATACTTCATTTTAATACAGAATTCCCTCGCGGTCAACCGCTTTCAAAAAAATATAGAAATTTTGTTCGATTTCGCTTGACAAGAACTCCTGTTCGATTTATAATGCTGATAGAACATAAGTTTGATGTCAGGGAGGACACGAACATGACGACTTTCGGTTTTATTATGATCCTGCTGGGCGCGGCCTCGGTGGCCGCCAATGTGATGCATCTTATCGAGCGGATCGACAGACCCACGCCGCGACGCCGTCGCCACACGGCCTGAAACAGTGCGCAGCCAACCTCTGCGCAGGAGAAAACCCGCCGCGTCTGCGGCGGGTCACCCCTCCCCTTTTGGTGCTTTCTGTGGCGATATCGACAAGCCTTTCCCCTGTGGCTCAGTCGGCAAGAAGCTCACGCAGCTTTTGCAGGCTGCGGCGTTCCAGCCGCGAGACCTGCACCTGCGAAACGCCTAAAATGCGGGCGGTCTGCTCCTGCGTCAAACATTTAAAGAAGCGCAGGAGGATCGTTTTGCGCTCTTTCTCCGGCAGCGCATCGATCGCATCCCGGAGAGTAAGCTGTTCGACGAGCGACAGCGCGGGTTCCTCCATGCCGAGCGTGGATTCGAGGGTCAGCCCCTCCGCCGTCTCCTGCTGGAGCGATTCCGGCGTGATGAGCGCAAGGTCTATGGCGGCGATCTCCTCCGCCGTGAAGCCCGTCTCCTCCGACAGCTCGGAGAGCTTCGGCTCACAGCCGAGCTTAGAGCGCAAACGCTCCCTCGCCGCCCAAAGGGTCTGCCCCTTTTCGCGCAGACTGCGTCCGACCTTGATTGGGCCGTCGTCGCGGAGGAAACGGCGGATCTCGCCGGAGATCTTGGGGACGGCGTAGGTGGAAAACTGCGTGCCGTATGTCAAGTCAAAGCCCTTTACGGCTTTTACAAAGCCGATACATCCAAGCTGGTAGAGGTCGTCCGTCTCCACGCCGCAGCCGTTATAACGGCGGACGATCGACCAAATAAGCCCCGCGTTTTCGGTCAGCATTTGCCCGCAGGCTTCCTCGTCCCCCTGCTGGGCGCGTTCCAGCAACGCCAGCCGATCGTTCATCGGCCCACGCTCACACGAGAGGCGATGCGCTTGCGCATTTGCACCGTGGTACCTTTGCCGGGAACGGAGCGGACGGTCAGCCTGTCCATGAAGCTCTCCATGATGGTAAAGCCCATGCCACTGCGCTCACTGCCGCCCGTGGTGAAGAGCGGCTTTCGCGCCTGCTCCACGTTGTCGATGCCGCGTCCCCAGTCGCGCACGGTCATCTCAAGGATGTTGCCGGGGCGGAGCTTCAGCTTCAATACGATTTTCCCCAGCTCGTCGGGATAGGCGTGGACGATGGCGTTGGTGACCGCCTCGCTGACGGCGGTCTTGATATCCCCCAGCTCATCGAGCGTCGGGTCGAGCTGAGCGGCGAAGCCTGCGGCGGCAATGCGGGCGAAGCCCTCGTTGCTGCTGCGGCTGAGAAATTCCAATGTGACGTAGTTTTCGACACGGGTCATATGTACGTTCCTCCTCTATTCTATGGTCATCATGCGGCTCACGCCGGAGGTTTCGAACACCTTGCGCGGCTGCGGCGCGACGTGGCGCAGCCGAACGCTGCCGCCCAGCTCTCGCATACGCTGCCAGCCTCGCAGGGCCACGGCGATACCGGAGCTGTCCATAAACGTGACGCCGGAAAAATCCAGCACCAGCACCATCGGCAGTGTACGCTCGATCTCGCGCTCGATGCACGTAAGCAGCCCCTTTGCGCCGTGGTGATCCAACTCGCCCTGAAGCTGAAAATTCAGCTCCTCTCCCTCATATTTTGCCGTTACCTCCATTGCGGACGCTCCTTTGTACGTGTTTTCTGTCGCCGCGCCCGGCGGACATCGGCGACGTGTTGCTTTCTTCTGCTTTGCAGTATACACGCCGCGTGGCGCGAAATCGGTCGAAAAGCGTCGCCGCAGCCAAAAAAAAGAAAAAGATCGGATGGATTCCGATCTCTTTCTCTTACATAGATGCTCTTACAGAAATTTTTGTGCTGCGGAAAATCCGCGTGCCTTACAGCTTCATGGCGGTGGCGGACTCATCCAGCTTGGCGATGAGTGCGCGGGCTTTCTCCGCCTTGTCGCGCTCGGCGTTGACCACCTGCTCCGGGGCGCGGGAGGTGAAGGCTTCGTTCGCCAGCTTGGCCTCGATGCGCTGCAAATTCTCCTCCGCCTTTTTCCGCTCGGCGGCGATTCGCTCCAGCTCCTTGGCAATATCCACCAGCTCCGCCATCGGCATATAGATGGTGGCATCGTGGGTGGCGACCGTGACCATGCCGCTGAGGTCGGCGGGCGCGGCAGTCAGCACCGTCAGCTCGCTGGCATAGGCCATGCGGGTGATAAAGTGCGCACCGACGGTGTAGTTGTCCGGCTTGTCGGTCACGAGGATGACCTGCGCCTTGCGGCTGGGCGGCACGTTCATCTCGGCGCGGCGGGCGCGGATGGCGGAAATGGCGTCCTTGACGGCCTCCATCGCGCTCTCAGCCTCCGGGAACGATAGCTCGGCACGGTATTCCGGCCACTTGGCGGAGATGAGGTACTGTCCCTCGTGCGGCAGTGCCTGCCAAATTTCCTCGGTGATGAACGGCATGAACGGGTGCAGCAGCTCCAATATCCGCAGCAGCACATAGCACAGGACATTTTCGGCGGCCAGCTTCGCGGCGTGGTCGTCGCTGTTGAGGCGTGTCTTCGTCAGCTCGATATACCAGTCGCAGTAGGTGTCCCAAATGAAATCGTAGATCTTGGCGGAGGCCACGCCCAGCTCGTAGGCTTCAAGGTTCTCCGTGACCTCGCGGATGAGGGTGTTCAGCTTGCTCAGCACCCACTTGTCCTCCAGCTCCATGTTCTCGGGAAGCTGCACCTTGTCGATGGTGAGGTTCATCATGACGAAGCGCGAGGCGTTCCAAATTTTATTGGCGAAGTTGCGCATGGCCTCGCACTTCTCCACAAAGAAGCGCATATCATTGCCGGGGCTGTTGCCGGTGATCAGGTTGAAGCGTAGCGCGTCCGCGCCGTACTTTTCCGCCATTTCCAGCGGGTCGATGCCGTTGCCCAGCGACTTGGACATCTTGCGTCCCTTGTCGTCGCGGACGAGGCCGTGAATAAAGACGGTCTTGAACGGCTCCTTCTTCATCTGCTCCATGCCGGAGAAGATCATGCGGGCGACCCAGAAGAAGATAATGTCGTAGCCCGTGACCATGACGGAGGTAGGGTACCAGTAGTTCAAGTCGGGCGCGTTCAGGTCGGGCCAGCCCATCGTGGAGAACGGCCACAGTGCGGAGCTGAACCACGTGTCCAGCACGTCTTCCTCGCGCGTCAGGCAGGTGCAGCCGCATTTTTCGCACTTCGTCGGGTCGGTGCGCGAGACGTTGATGTGTCCGCACTCGTCGCAGTACCACGCCGGGATCTGATGACCCCACCAGAGCTGGCGGGAGATGCACCAGTCGTGGACGTTCTCCATCCAGTTGATATACGTCTTCGTGAAGCGCTCGGGGACGAATTTGATCGTGCCGTCCTCGACGACTCGGATGGCCTCCTTGGCCAAGGGTGCCATTTTCACGAACCACTGCGCGGAAATGAGCGGCTCGACGTCGTTGTGGCAGCGGTAGCACGTGCCGACATTGTGGGAGTACGGCTCGGTCTTGACGAGGTAACCCTGCTCCTCCAAGTCGGCCACCACGGCCTTGCGGCAGACGTAGCGATCCATGCCCTGATATTTCCCTGCGTTTTCGTTCATCGTGCCGTCGTCGCTGATGCAGCGGATGACCTCCAAATTGTGCCGCAGGCCTACCTCGAAGTCGTTGGGGTCGTGTGCCGGCGTCATCTTCACCGCGCCCGTGCCGAAGCCGATCTCGCAGTACTCGTCGCCCACGATGGGGATCTCTCGGTTCATGAGGGGCAGAATGCACGTCTTGCCGATGAGGTGTTTGAACTTCTCGTCCTCCGGGTTGACGGCCACGCCCGTGTCGCCCATCATCGTCTCGGGACGGGTGGTGGCGATAACGATATCGCCGCTGCCGTCGGTCAGCGGGTAGCGGATATACCAGAGGTGGCCGGGCTTGTCGGTGTACTCCACCTCAGCATCGGACAGAGCGGTGAGGCAGTGCGGACACCAGTTGATGATGCGGCTGCCCTTATAGATGAGGCCCTTTTCGTACAGCTCACAGAACGTCTCGCGGACGGCACGGGAGCAACCCTCGTCCATCGTGAAGCGGTCACGGCTCCAATCGCAGGACGCGCCCATTTTCTTCTGCTGCTCCACGATACGGCTGCCGTATTTCTCCTTCCACGCCCAAACGCGCTCCAAGAATTTTTCGCGTCCCAAGTCGTGGCGAGTCAGCCCCTCGGTCTTGCGCAGCTCCTCCTCCACCTTGATCTGCGTTGCGATGCCCGCGTGATCAGAGCCGGGCAGCCACAGCGCGGCGTAGCCCTGCATCCGCTTGAAGCGGGTCAGGATGTCCTGCAGCGTGCAGTCGAGGGCGTGTCCCATATGGAGCTGCCCAGTGACGTTGGGTGGCGGCATGACAATGGAGAACGGCTTTTTGTCGGGATCGATCTCAGCCCGGAAGCAGTCGCCGTCCATCCACATTTTGTAGATACGCGCCTCCACGTCCCGGGGGTCGTACACTTTCGGAAGTTCTTTCATCAGTTTTCTCCTTTTCGAGTATTTGGCAAAACAAAAAGTCCGCTCCGTTTTGCCAGTGCAAAACAGGGCGAACATAAAGTCCGTGGTACCACCTGTGTTCGGGTCAAGCCCGCGCTCATGGGTGCAGAAACACCCTGTCCCGATAACGGAGGACGGCCGTCGCGGCCTACTGTCAGTTCAGCCCAAAGCTCCGGGACGACTTGGGCGGTGCGTCACGGACGCTTACACCTGCCGCGCCCTCTCTCGGCCTCCGCTGACCGCCTACTGCTTCCCTTCATCGCTTGTTGCATATGCGGAAAGTATACTATACCCGCAGGAAAATGTCAAGAGAAAACAAACGCACTTTCACGGTGACAGCATTTACTTTTGAGCGAAAAGAATTTCATGCGCACCATTGGACATAGCGGCTCGAGACATTTTTTGCGAAGGCTGACTCGCTTGCCGAAGATTCTCCCAAATTCCCCCGACACTCATCTTCGTCACCGTCGTCTTGACCTGACCATGCCTGTTCCGGCTATTCCGCCCCATTCCTAACGCTGTGCAAACCCACCAATGTTTGTTTCTAATTCACCATTCTAAGGAGAATATTGACGCAGAACTCTCCACTTTCCATTTCCGTACCGCAGACAGATTGGAATCCCGAAATGCCCGAATTTTGCTGGCCCTGCTCGTGCTTGTGCCGCTCGCCGTGTTTTGGCTCTTCGCGAGACGATAAGCCCACAGATGTCGAACGATGTCGAAAATTATTTTTTCAATTCGACAAAATCCCCCTTGCAA
>CAVGSO010000007.1:0-46313 GCA_963631875.1 Firmicutes bacterium CAG:341
CGTATTGTTTTTCGCATTAAGCAATGCCTCAAAAATCTCGATGTCTTCCACTGTCGTAATTTTAATATTTTTCTCCGACCCCTTTGAAAAATATGTAGTATACCCGTATCTCTGCATCAAAGAACATGACGCCGCGGTATCCACAACGCCATCCTCTTTGGCTCTGTGATGTACCGCCCACAATTCATCAAATTTGTAAGCATGAGGGGTTTGCGTTCTCCAAAGTTCCTCACGTTTTAACGCTTTGTTTGAACTTTGCCCATCTTGCGAAGCAAAGACAACCTCTGTTGTGGGAATAACAGCTACGGCAGAACCACATACTTTCTGCTTAACGATGTTATCTGTAATTACATCCTGCGATACCATCGGTCTGTTGCCATCATGAATCAAAACAACAATCTCAGACGTATCGCCATGAGCCTCTCTTATCGCCTGCATAGCATGATAAATAGAGGCTTGTCCTGTCGCTCCGCCTAAAACTATCTTCTTTAATTTGGTTATATTGAACTGTTTGGCATATGCTCTTAGCACCGCGTCCCATCCCTCTAAGCAGGCTACATAAATCTCATCTATATTCGGGTGCTGTTGAAATGCTTCCAGCGTGTAGATAATAATAGGCTTATTATTTACCGTTATAAACTGCTTTGGTAAATCTTGATGTGTTCGTGAACCGACCCCACCTGCTGTCAATATTGCAATATTCGCCATACTTCCTCCCCTTACTCCTTCCAATAGGCCTGAAACATATGATGGCTCACGCGCTTGTCCTCCGGCGGAAGCTTCATGTAATCGCCGTAGATACTCCTCAGATATTCGTCATATCGCTCAAACGCCATAAACTGTTTTCCCTCAAACTCAACCTCGGTTAGCGTGGTAAAAACCTCCGTCGGAAGAATTTCCTTTTCGCGGTAACAGCCGCAAACCACCGCAGCATAGTCGCTTTCGGATAACGGAAAGCTTAGATAATATCTGTCTATTTTTTCAGTCAAAGCACTTGCACTTACAAATCGGCTCATGACCCAGAACGCAAATCGAATCGGCTCGATATACCACGCATGGGTCTTGCTGCGAAAGAATTTTTTCCAGTTGCGAGCCACCAAAAGCTCCCGCTCAAATTGTGTTGCACGAAAGCGTTTCCTTGCGTCTGCATTCGTACCCCCCCCCCAGTCCATCGACGGGAAAAATGTCCACATAAACGCCCATTTCCGCGCCACTGCGCTCAAAATTATCCGATTTTATGACGGTATTCGGGTTACATACCTTTGCAAACAAGCACGCATACCTCTTGTCATTAATGGCCGAAACGATTCTGACCCCGCATTCCTTTTCATTGGAAATACAGTAATTCAAGAATTTATTGTAATCCTCCCGCGGCATCGCAATGTCAATATCATCATCCCACGGGATAAAGCCTTTATGTCGAATGGCGCCTAACAGTGTTCCTCCGCAGAGCGAGTAGTCCCACCCATGCGCTTTGCAAATCGCATCGACCTTCACCAACAGAGTCAGTTCAATCTGCTTCAGCTCTTCTAATTGTATTTCTCTCATGTCGTCCTCACCCACTCCAAATTCTTCTCCGTGTCCTCTGCGAAAACGTGCGCGACGTTGCCGTTCGTCGGCACGGTGACCGCCGCGTCCTTGCCGTCCACCGCGGCGAGGCATAAAGCGGAGCGCCTCCCCACGGTGGGAATAGCACCATTATACCCGAAATCCCCGATAAACACAAGCAAAAATCACGCCGCCCAGATCCGAAACTGCACCCCGCAGTCGCTGCAAATTCTGCAGTAATCGTTATCAGGTATATTAGCCTCATCTTTTGTCACTTGCATCGCACTGAAGCCTTCAGGATTTTCATCTTTTTATATCATCCTAAAATACTTTAATGCCTCCACAATCGCCTCTTCCTTCTCCTTCGGGCATTGTGGCTGCTTGGCATCCTCTTTCTTGGACAGGTTATAGTTTTGCCCAACATCCAGCCCACATTTCCGCTTCACCTGAGAAATATACAGGGAAGATACCTTTAGTCCGCTATGCTCCTGCACATACTCCTTGATTTGCGGATATGTTGCACCCTTCTGGAATCCGGACATATCCATATTCTCCAATGAGAACTCCACACGCACCTTTTTCGAGTCGATTTCTCCCTTGGAAAGAAGGACAACCGTCTCCACATTCGCCGTCCTCGGGAACATATCCACCGCCGCCGCGCGTGTGACCCGGTAGCCCCTCTCGGCGAACCGCTTGACGTCCCGCGCCAGCGTCGCCGGGTCGCAGGAGACATAGACGATGCGGCTCGGCGCCATATCCGCCGCCGCGTCCACCACCTCCGGGGCAAGCCCCTTGCGCGGCGGATCGACGCAGATCACGTCGGGGCGCAGCCCGCGAAGTGCCATGTCCGCCGCCACCTCCGAGGCGTCGCCGCAGAAGAAGGCCGTGTTCTCTACGCCGTTGCGCCGCGCGTTCTCCTTGGCATCTCTGATGGCCTCCGGCACGATCTCCGCGCCGATGGCCTCCTCCGCCCGCCGCGCCATCACCTGCGTGATCGTCCCCGCGCCGCAGTAGAGGTCCAGCACCAGCTCCTTTCCCGTCAGAGCGGCGAACTCCAACGCCGTCTCGTACAGCACCTCCGCCATGGGGCGGTTCACTTGGAAAAAGGACGGCACACTGAGCCGGAACGTAAGCCCGCACAGTTCGTCCGTCAGCGTATCCTCTCCCCACAGCGTTCGGTATACCTCTCCCAGCACCGCCCCGCCGGACTTCGTATTCACACCCAGCACCACGCCCACGGCGTCCGGCACGGCCTCGCGCAGCAGCGCGACCAGCTCCGCCTCGTGCGGCAGCGCCTGCCCGTTGACGAGGACGCACAATAGCGACTGCCCTGCGCCGTTCGTGCGCACGTACAGATGGCGCAGCAGGCCCCGCCGCGTCGTCTCATCATAGCACGGCACGTCGTATGCCTTGATATATCGCCGCAGCGCGGCGGCCGCCGCGTCTGCCTGCTCCTTTTGCAGCCGGCACTGCGCCACCTCCACGACCTGATGCGTGCGCGGCCTGTAAAAGCCCACCGTCCCGTCGGCGGCAACGGTATACTGGCTCTTGTTGCGGTACCGCGCCGCCTCGCCGTCGGTGAGAATCGACTCCACCGCCACGTCGCACCCACCGATACGGCGCAGCGCGTCCTGCACCCGCTGCCGCTTGGCCTCTAACTCCTCGGCGCGGTCCATGTGGCGGAAATCACACCCGCCGCAGCGGCCATAGTACGGGCAGTCCGGCTCTGTGCGGTGCGGTGATGTCTCGCGGCGCACGGCGAACTTGCCGAAGGCGACATTTTTCAGCACCTTCAGCACCAGCACGTCGCCCTCCTCGCCGCGCAGGGCGCGGTGGACGAACACCGCCTGTCCGTCGATCCGCGCCACGCCCAGCCCCTCGGAGGTGTAGCCCTCGATCCGCGCGGGATATTGCTTGTTTTTCTCTATCATACCTAAAAACCAATTCAAAATTCAAACTTACTGATGACCTTGCTCAACGCCTCGGCAAACGCCGCCAGCGTCTTGTTGTCGCGCCCCTTGCTGCGGCGGATGAGCGCGGCCAGCATATCGCCCACCTGCACGAGCCGCCGGTACGCGCCTGCGACCTTGGGCGCACCCTCATAGGCGCGTGTCTTGCGCTCGGGCAGATAGCCGGGCGCGAGCTGACGGTCGGCGAGCAAATCATACGCCTCCGTGTACTGCGGCGCGTGGGCGGCGAAGCCCAGCGACTGCACCGCGTCGGCAAAGACCGGGGCGACCTCCCTGTCGCCGTGTACCACAAAGACGTGTGCGGTCTTCTTCGGGTCAAAATGCTTGACCCACTCGATAAGGTGGTCGTGGTCGGCATGGGAGCTGAGTCCCTGGAAATTCACGATCTTCGCCCGCACGGCGACCTCCTCCCCGAAGAGCTTGACGCTCGGCGCACCCTCCAATAGATTGCGCCCCAGCGTACCGGGCGACTGGAAGCCGACGAACACGATGCTGCTCTCCGGCCGCCACAGATTATACTTGAGATGGTGGCGAATGCGTCCCGCGTCGCACATCCCGCTGGCCGAGATGATGACCTTGGGCGACTTGTCCATGTTCAGCAGCTTGGACTCCTCCACCGTCTCCGTCAGGTGCAGCCCGGGGAAGCTGAACATATGCGTCCCGTCCTGCACGAGCGCAAGCGCGGCCTCGTCCAGATAGCCGTGCAGATTGCCGCAGAAGATGGTCGTGGCCTTCTTGGCCAGCGGGCTGTCCACATAGACCGGGAAATCGGGCATGGACTTGACCAATCCCCTGTCCTTGATCTCGCGGATGAAGTACAAAAGCTCCTGCGTGCGTCCCACCGCGAACGACGGGATGACCACGTTGCCGCCCCGCGCGACCGTCTCATCGATGAGCTGCGCCAGCTCGTCGGTATAGCTCCACACCTCGGTGTGATTTCTGTCGCCGTAGGTAGACTCCATGACCACATAATCCGCACTGTCGTAGCACTGCGGGTCGCGGATGATGGGCTGATCGACGTTCCCAATATCGCCGGAGAACACGATGGTGCGCGTCTCGCCGCCCTCGCGGCACGTCAGGCGAATGCTCGCCGAGCCGAGCAAATGCCCCGCGTCGATGAACTCCGCCGTCACGTCCTCCGTGACGGCCACGCGCTGCCCGTATTCGCACGTCTGCACGAACTCCCGCACCCGCATCGCATCGGCCACGGTGTAGATCGGCTGCACCTCCGGCCGCCCGGCGCGCTTATTCTTGCGGTTCTGATACTCCGCGTCCTGCTCCTGAATGTGCGCGGAATCCTGAAGCATGATGTCCAGCAGATCGGCGGTCAGCCGCGTGGTGATGATCCGCCCCTCAAAGCCGTTTTTGATGAGCATGGGGATCCGCCCCGAGTGGTCGATATGCGCGTGCGTCACCAGCACCGCGTCAATGCTGCCGGGATGGAACGGCAGCACCGCGTTGTCCACCTCGTCTCTCCCCTGCTGCAAGCCGCAGTCCACCAGAATGTTCTTCCCGTTGACCTCTATGCAGTGGCAGCTCCCGGTGACGCAGCGGTCAGCCCCGTAAAAGCGCAGCTTCATGGCAAAAACTCCTTTTCCTCCGTCGTTTTTTATGTCTTATGCTTCCGTTTTCATCCGATACGTATACGTCCCCTCGGCGCAGGTCGTACCGCCCTCGTCGGTGAGCCAGGCGTGGATCACCGCGATCGTGTGTCCCATCCGCAGCGCCCGCGCGTGGGAATAGAGCCTCTCGCCGGACGCGGGCGCATAAAACCGCACCTCGCAGCTCACGGTGCGGCACAGTCCGCCGCGCGAGCAGGCCGCCGTCCCGGCCACCTGATCGAGCATCGTGCAGTACACACCGCCGTGCGGCAGCCCATTGGGATTTTTGTGCCGCGCCTCCAGCACACATTCCCCCTCGGATGCCCCGTCGCACACGGACGTGATCTGCAGCCCGTTGACGGTGGTAAACGTGCCGGGTCGATTGGCCTTTTCCAGTACTTTCTCGTACAGTTCTTTCTTTTCCTCTTCGGTCATATTCCAGTCTCCTAAGCGTTTTCTTGTCTGTCTATTATACCTGCCTGCACCGTCTATCGTCAAGACAGCGCGAAGAAAAATCCCTCACCGCCTCTGCACAATAAACTGCTCCAACCCCTGCCGCAGCAGCGCCGAGGCGCGTCTGCCCTCCCCTGCCTCGATAAACGCCGTAAACTGCTCCAGCCGCGACAAGGTCGTCGAGTACGCCCGCCGCCCACCTGCGCGCACCTCGCGTGTCGTACTTTTTTCAAAAAAGTCGGTTCACATAACAGCTGTGGAAAACTATGTGGAAACTGTGCAAAACTATGTCCCACAAGGCCTTCGCGCGGTTGCCGCCTATGATTTTCCCCCGCCGCGTCGGTCATTTCTCGCCGCCGTAGCTTCCCCAAGGTACAGTGCTTGCAAAATCCGCGCAGATACTATATAATGTAGCGTGAATAAACGCCGGAGGAAAGCTATGGCAAAGAAAAACGCATACGACAACGAGAGCATCTCCAGCCTCAAGGGCGCGGATCGGGTACGGAAACGGCCCGGCGTCATCTTCGGCTCGGACGGGCTGGAGGGCTGTGAACACGCGGTATTTGAAATTTTGTCCAACGCCATCGACGAGGCGCGCGGCGGCTACGGAAAGCTCATCACCGTCACCCGCTTCGCCGATCACTCGGTGCAGGTGGAGGACATGGGGCGCGGCTGCCCGGTGGACTGGAACGAAAAAGAGGGGCGGTACAACTGGGAGCTGGTGTTCTGTGAGCTGTACGCGGGCGGCAAGTACGACAACGAGAGCAGCGAGAACTACGAGTTCTCGCTCGGCCTCAACGGCCTCGGCTCGTGCGCCACGCAGTACGCCTCACGCTACATGGACGTGACGGTCTGGCGCGACGGCAAGGAGTACCGTCTGCACTTTGAGCGCGGTGAGATCGTGGGAAAATTAGAGGTCAGCGAGCAGACCGGGAACAAGAAGCGCACCGGGACGACGATCCGCTGGCTGCCCGATTTGGAGGTTTTCACCGACATCGACGTGCCGACAGACTACTACCGCGACGTGATGAAGCGGCAGGCGGTCGTCAACGCCGGGGTGACGTTCCGGCTGAAAAGCGAGACGTCTGCCGGGAAATTTGAGACGGAGGAGTTCCTCTACCCCAACGGCATTGAGGACTACATCCGCGAGCTGGCCGGAGAGGACGCGCTGACCGAGCCTGTCTGCTGGTCGGCGGAGCGGAAGGGACGCGACCGCGAGGATAAGCCGGAGTATAAGGTGAAGCTGAACGTGGCGCTGTGCTTTTCCAACCGCGTGGCGGTGTGCGAGCATTACCACAACTCGAGCTTCCTCGAGTACGGCGGCAGCCCGGAGAAGGCCACGCGGTCTGCCATGGTGTCCGCCATCGACAAGTACCTGCGCGACAACAGCAAGTACGCCAAGGGCGAGGCGAAAATCACGTTCCAAGACGTGCAGGACTGTTTGATTTTGGTCAGCAGCAACTTCTCCACGCAGACGAGCTACGAAAATCAGACGAAAAAGGCCATCACCAACAGGTTCATTCAGGAGGCCATGACGGAGTTCCTCCGCAGCCGGATGGAGATCTACTTCATCGAAAACAAGGAGGCGGCGGAGAAAATTGCCGCACAGGTGCTGGTGAACAAGCGCAGCCGCGAGACGGCGGAGCGCACGCGCATCAACCAGAAGAAAAAGCTGACGGAGAAGATCGACATTGCCAACCGCGTGCAGAAGTTCGTGGACTGCCGCACG
This sequence comes from Firmicutes bacterium CAG:341, assembly GCA_963631875.1. Taxonomy (GTDB): domain Bacteria; phylum Bacillota; class Clostridia; order Oscillospirales; family Oscillospiraceae; genus Vescimonas. The sequence continues at coordinate 7,302 of CAVGSO010000007.1, forward strand.
AAGGACGTCAGCCGCCGTGAGATTTATATCGTGGAGGGTGACTCCGCCCTCGGCGCGTGCAAGCAGAGCCGCGACGCGGAATTTCAGGGCTTGATGCCCGTGCGCGGCAAAATTCTGAACTGCCTCAAGGCGGACTACCCGCGCATTTTCAAGAGCGACGTCATCACTGATTTGATGAAGGTGCTGGGGTGCGGCGTGGAGGTCAGCGGCAAGGCCGTGAAGGAGCTGAACCAGTTTGACCTCGGCAACCTGCGCTGGAGCAAGGTCGTCATCTGCACCGATGGCGATGTGGACGGCTTCCAAATCAGAACGCTGATCTTGACCATGCTCTACCGCCTGTGTCCCACGCTCATCCGCGAGGGGTACGTCTATATCGCGGAGACACCGCTGTTTGAGATCACCTGCAGGGAAAAGAGCGGCGAAAAGACGTGGTTTGCCTACTCCGAGCGGGAGAAGGCGGACATTCTCAAGGAATTAGAGGGCAAGAAGGTCAACGTCCAGCGCTCCAAGGGACTGGGCGAGAACGACCCGGAGATGATGTGGCTGACGACCATGAACCCGGAGACGCGGCGGCTCATCCGTGTGCTGCCGGAGGACGCCGCCGAGACGGCGCGGGTGTTCGACCTGCTGCTGGGGGATAACCTCGCGGGCAGAAAGGACTATATCGCGGAAAACGGGCATAAGTATCTCGACATGATAGACGTCAGCTGAAAAGCGCGCCTCCCGCGCCCTGCCTTCGTCAGACCTCCTCGACGTACCCACGGTACGCCGTCGTCTGCCTGCCATCGGCAGGACGCAGGATCCATCGCTTTTTTCGATACAGCGACCTATCCCTCTATTGATGCTCTACTTAAGGAAAGGACATTGCTCCTATGGCAAAGAAGAAGACAGAAGAGAAAACCGTTCACCGCGCCGCCGACCCGAATGTGATGGGACTGCGGGGCGCGGTGGTCGAGCAGCCCATCACGGCCACGCTGGACGAGAACTATATGCCCTACGCGATGTCGGTCATCGTCAGCCGCGCCATTCCGGAGATCGACGGGTTCAAGCCGTCGCACCGCAAGCTGCTCTATACCATGTATAAAATGGGACTGCTGACGGGCGGGCGCACCAAGTCCGCCAACATCGTCGGGCAGACCATGCGCCTCAACCCGCACGGCGATCAGGCCATCTATGAGACGATGGTGCGTCTGGCCAAGGGCAACGAATCGCTGCTGCATCCGTTTGTGGACAGCAAGGGCAACTTCGGCAAGGTCTACTCCCGCGACATGGCCTACGCCGCCAGCCGCTACACCGAGGCCAAGCTCGCGCCCATCTGCGCCGAGCTGTTCCGCGACCTCGACTGCGACGCGGTGGATTTCATAGACAACTACGACAACACCACGAAGGAGCCTGCGCTGCTGCCCACGACGTTCCCCAACGTGCTGGTCAGTGCCAATCAGGGCATTGCCGTGGGCATGGCCAGCCAAATCTGCGGGTTTCATTTGGGCGAGGTCTGCGAGACGACGATCGCGTACCTGAAAAATCCGGAACACGACATTGCCTCGACGCTCATTGCGCCGGACTTCCCGACGGGCGGCGAGGTCGTCTGCGACGGGGACGAGCTGCGCACCGTCTACCGCACGGGGCGCGGCGGCATTCGTGTGCGGGCGCGGTGGCGGTACGACAAGAGTGAGAACGTCATCGAGGTCTATGAAATTCCCTATTCGACCACCATCGAGGCAATTTTGGACAAGGTGGCGGAGCTGATCAAGGCCGGGAAAATCAAGGAGATCGCCGATATGCGCGATGAAACGGATCTGAGCGGCCTCAAGCTGGCCATCGACCTCAAGCGCGGCGTTGACCCCGACAAGCTGATGGCCAAGCTCTTCCGCCTGACACCGCTGCAGGACACGGCGAGCTGCAACTTCAACATTCTGATCGCCGGGATGCCCCGTGTGATGGGCGTGGGCGAGATATTAGACGAGTGGACGGCGTGGCGCACCGACTGCGTGAGGCGGCGCGTCTACTTCGTGCTGAATAAGAAGAAGGAGAAGCTGCACCTGCTGCAAGGACTCAAGCGCATTCTGCTCGACATCGACAAGGCCATCAAGATCATCCGCGAGACGGAGGAGGAAGCCGAGGTGCTGCCCAACCTGATGATCGGCTTCGGCATCGATCGGGTGCAGGCGGAGTACGTGGCGGAGATCAAGCTGCGCAACATCAACAAGGAGTACATCCTCAAGCGGGTGCAGGAGACGGCGTCGTTGGCCGAGGAAATTGAAGACTTGGAGGACACGCTGGCTAAGCCTGCGCGGATACGGAAGATCATCATCGGTGAGCTGGAGGACGTGAAGAAGAAGTACGCCGTGCCGCGCCGCACCGGCGTGGTGTATAGCCACGAGGTCGAGGACGTGGAGGAGGCGGACGTGCCGGAGGACTATCCCGTGCATCTGTTCCTCAGCCGCGAGGGATATTTCAAGAAGATCACGCCGCAGTCGCTGCGGATGTCGGGCGAGCAGAAGTACAAGGAGGGCGACGGCGCGAGTCAGTGCTTCGAGGCGACGAACAACACGGAGCTGATGTTCTTCACCGACCGCCAGCAGGTCTACAAGACCCGCGCCAGCGAGTTCGGCGAGACGAAGGCCTCCCTGCTGGGCGACTATCTGCCCTCGAAGCTCGGCATGGAGAGCGGGGAGAACGTCATCTTCCTGTGCCTGCCGGGGGATTACAGCGGTGCGCTGCTGTTCTTCTTCGAGAACGGGCGGGTGGCGCGTGTCGCCCTCAGCGCCTACGCCACCGCCTCCAACCGCCGCAAGCTCACCGGGGCGTACTGCGAGAAGTTCCCGCTCGTGCATATCGAGCAGCTCTCCGAGGACACGGAGCTTGCGCTGGAGACGAACGAGCCGCGCGCGCTGCTGGTGCATACCTCGCTGCTTGCGCCGAAGACGACACGCAGCACGCAGGGCGTGCAGGTCATGAACATCAAGCCGAAGTATCGGTTGGAGCGCGTGCTGCACGCCGATACGTGCGGAATCGTCAACGCCTCCCGCTACCGCACACGCACGCTCCCCGCGGCGGGTGCGCTGCTGAGGGCGGAGGACAGCGAGGAAAAGCAGCTCGAAATTCTGTGAAAAGCGGGCGGAAAGGAGCGTCACCATGAAACGAACGGTCATCTCCCTGCTGTGTGCGCTGGGCTTGGCGGTAAGCTGCACCGGGTGCAGCCTCTTGGAGCGGGAATGGTACGAGGTCACGGGCCACAGCTCCGGCTATTACGAGGGGCGGGACGCCCTGCGGGCCGATACGTATCAGGACCTCGTCAATGATATTTTGGTGCTGGTCGGCAACCACTCCGAGGAGGGCGTGATCTGGCTCTACTACGCGCAGGAGGGGCTGGACGCCAACGACGCGGCGGAGCGCGCCTGCCGCGAGGTGGAGAAGGACACGCCGATGGGTGCTTACGCCGTGTCGTATATTCAGTACACGGTGGACGACTCGGCGCGGAATTACAGTGCCATCACCGTCACGATTGCCTATCAGCGCACGGCGCAGCAGTTGGTGGACGTGGTACACGCCACCAACCTCTCCGCGCTGACCGACCTCTTGGAAGAGGCACTCGCCGCGGGCAAGAGCGAGCTGGTGGTGCAGTTCAGCTCGGGCGACATCACGGCGCAGCAGGTGCAGCAGCTCGTCTCGCAGGTGCGTGTCGCCCACGGCCTCGGCGGCTGGACGGTCAACTTCTATCCCTCGACGAGCGCCGTCGGGATCGTGGAAATCCTTATGGGGACGTGACGTAAAAAAAGATAAAGCGGCGGAGAGGTGCGCAATGCGCACCTCTCCGCCGTCTTTCTATATTCTCTCCCGGGGTGTCAGCAAATTATTTGCCCTGCTTGGCGGCCTCGCGCCCTGCGCGGAACGCCTTCAGGTTCAGCTCCTTGACCTTCTCCGGCACGGTCTCGGCCACGATCTGCTCCCAGTCGATGTCGGGGCAGCCGAGGCTGTCGCACATGGCACCGAACAGCACCACGTTCATGCACTTGGGGTTGCCCAGCTCGATGGCAATGTCGCTGGCGGGAACGGCGATGGTCTTGAAATTCTTCTGCATGGCCTCGATGCAGTTGTCGGGGTACGTCTCCGCACCGGAGGCGATGGTGGTGGACTTGATGGCATAGTCGTTGATGACGGCCACGCCGTTGGGGTTCAAGAACTCCGCGTAGCGGACAGCCTCCATCTTCTCCAAGGCCACCATGATGTCGGCCTCGCCCTTGCCGAAGACAGGTCCGTAGACCTTCTTACCCCAGCGCACCTGCGTGGACACGCTGCCGCCGCGCTGCGCCATGCCGTGTACCTCACTCTGCTTCACGTCATAACCGGCCTTCATAAAGCCGTTGGACATGATCTTGGAGATCAGGATCGCGCCCTGACCGCCGACACCGACCAACAGGCAGCTTTTCACATCGTTCATGTTACTTCTCCTCCTTTTCGATAGCACCAAACGGGCAGGCTTGGGCGCAGACGGTGCAGCCCACGCACTGGGTACGGTCGATGAACGCCTTGCCGTTCTCCATGGAGATGGCCGGGCAGCCCACCTTCAGGCAGCTCTTGCAGCTCTTGCACTTGTCGGCGTTGACGACGCACATCCCGATGTCGTGCTTCACGCGCTTGATGAGCAGGCAGGGACGGCGGGTGACGATGGCGGGGTGCTTGCCCTCGTTCAAGGCGGCCACGGCATCGTCCACGGTCTTCTTCATGGCCGCGAGATCCTGCGGGTCAACGGTGAAGATGGGTGCGAAGCCATACGCCTCGAGGATCTTCTCCACGCTCAGCATGGGGGCTTCCTTGCCCATGAGGGTGTAGCCCGTGCCGGGGTTGTCCTGATGGCCGGTCATGCCGGTGATGCGGTTATCCAGCACGCAGGGGATCATGCGGCCGTTGTTATAGATGATCTCGGCCGCACCCGTCATGCCGCTGTGGAAGAATGTGGAGTCGCCCATCACGCCGAAGACCACCTTGTCGGTCACGCCCTCGCGCTCGAAGGACTTGGCCATGCCCATGCCGGCGGTGAAGCCGCCGCCCATGCAAAGCACCGTGTCCATGCAGTTCAGCGGAGGCGCGAAGCCCAGCGTGTAGCAGCCGATGTCGCCCGTGACGACGTAGTTCTTGTTCTTGGACAGGGTGTAGAAGAAGCCGCGGTGCGGACAGCCGGGACAGAGGGCGGGCGGACGCTTGGCGACCTGCACGTCGGTGATGGTCTTATAGTCGGGCTTGATGCCCAGCACGCGCTCGCGCACCAGCTCGGTGTTCAGCTCGTACATCTTCCCGGTCAGCTCCTTGCCGACGCACTCGATGCCCTCGGCTTTGATCTGCTCCTCCATGAAGGGGTCAAGCTCCTCGATGACGTAGAGCTTCTCGACCTTTGAGGCGAAGTCGCGGATAAGCTTCATGGGCAGCGGGTAGGTAAGGCCGAGCTTGAGGAAGGACGTCCCCTCGGGGAAGACCTCCTTGGCGTACTGGTAGCTGATGGAGGCGGTGATGACGCCGACCTTGCCGTCGCCCAGCTCGACCGTGTTCAGGCCGTTCTCCACGGCGCGGGTCGCACCGTACTCGGCCAGCTTCACGAGGCGTTCCTCGACGATGGGGTGGTTCATATAGGCGTTGGCCGGGGCGCAGACGAACTTACGGGTATTGCGGGCGTAGGGCGGCGCGATATGCTCCGTGCGCTCGCCGAACTCCACCAGTCCCTTGCTGTGACAGACGCGGGTGGTGGTGCGGTAGAGTACCGGGGTGTCGAATTCCTCGGAAATTTCGCAGGCCAGCTTCACGAAGTCCTTGCACTCCTGCGCGTCGCTCGGCTCGACCATGGCGATCTTCGCGGCACGGGCGTAGTGGCGGTTGTCCTGCTCGTTTTGGGAGGAGTGGCAGGAGGGATCGTCGGCGGAGACGACGATGTACGCGCCGTTCACGCCCATATACCCGGCGGTAAAGAGCGGGTCGGCGGCCACGTTCAAGCCCACCATTTTCATGGTGCACAGGGAGCGGGAGCCGGCCACGGCGGCACCGTAGGCGACCTCAGTGGCGACCTTCTCGTTGGGTGCCCACTCGCAGTAGACGTCCTTGCCGTATTGGGGCAGGTTCTCCAAGATTTCCGTGCTGGGCGTTCCGGGGTAAGCGGAACAGACCTTGATCCCGGCTTCGTAGACGCCGCGTGCGGTGGCCTCGTTACCGGACATCAGATGTTTCATAGCTTTTTCCACCTTTCTTCTCTTTCAGTCTTGTTGCCTGTTTGTTCCTTTTATGTCCTGTTCATGGAAGTACGTTTTTATGGGCGGTGCGTCGGGGCCGCCGCCCCTTGACAATCCCTCCGTCAACGCGCCGTTGGCGCGATAGCTTCTTAATAGACCTTGGCTTCCTGTTCGCCGCGGAGGACGCGCAGGGCGCCTTCGGCCAGCGACTGCATTTCTTCCTCGCCGGGCAGGCGGATGATGGGTGCGATCTTGCCGACGTAGGCGGTGATGTCGTCGCAGAATTTCTGGTCAAAGGCCATGCCCGCCGTATAGACGATGGCGTCCACATGGAAGTGCAGCACCGCCGCCATCGCGCCGATGTCCTTGGAAAGCTGGTAGACGAGCGCCTGGTAGGCCATCTCGGCGTCCTTGTCGCCCTGCTGCACGCGCTCACAGACGACGCGGAAATCCGTCGTCCCCACATAGGAGAACATTCCGGCGCGGCGACCGAGCGTGCGCTTGACCTCCTCCTTCGTCTTGCCGCTGAAGCAGTAGTCGATAAGGGCGTTCACGGGGAGCGACCCGGCGCGGTCCATGCCCATCGAACCCTCGTCCTTGACGTTGCACACGTCCACGACGCGGCCATGGTCATGCGCACCCACGCTCACGCCGCCGCCCAGATGGCAGACGATGAGGTTGACGTCCTCATAGCGTTTGCCCAGCTCCTTGGCGGCCTTGCGGCCGATGGACTTGTGGTTGAGCGCATGGAACATACACAATCGGCGGAACTCGGCAAAGCCGGTATAGTGCGCGACCTCGGTCATCTCGTCCACGCAGACGGGGTCAACGAAAAACGAGGGGATGCCCACCATGTCGCCCAGCTTCTTGGCGAGGTACGCGCCGAGGTTGGAGGGATGCTCGCCGTAGGGCGCGGCCTCCACGTCGGCCATGACCTTGTCGTTGACGGCATACGTGCCGCTGGGGATGGCGCGGTAGAGACCGCCGCGTCCGCAGACGGCGGCGAAATCGCTGAGCTTGTAGCCCTGCTCCGCGATGACCTTCAAAATGGCCTCCTTGCGGTAATCCGCCTGATCGAACACGCGCGGGAAGCGGTCCAGTTCCTCGGCGGAGTGGTCGATGGTGGTTTTGAAGAGCTGCGCCTCGTCCTCGAAGACCGCGACCTTCGTGGACGTTGCGCCGGGGTTGATAATCAGAAGCTTCATATACGATGGTTCTCCTTCCGCCGCCGAAGGGCAGCCGACTTGTTGATTTTCGTCCTCTATTTCACCGAATGGCTCAGTGAACTATTCACATTATGACACTCCCCCACCCCAATGTCAACGCCGTTTTTCGTTTTGGCGGCAACCTTGGCACATCGTACAAAAAAACGGCGCACCGTCTGTGGAAAACAACGTTCAGTGGCTCTAACTCACAGTGTAAATATTCCGTAAATAAAGCGCTTTTATGCATTTTCACGACTTTGCACAAATCCTCCGCGGAGCTTCTCGCATTTTGCGATTTTTGCAACGAAAAAAGACTTGTCTTATCCTCATAAATTCAGTATAATCAAAAGGAAGCGTCAAGGTGGTATCAGACAATGTTAACGTTCTGCTAAGATTTTAGGCGGCACGGGCGCATTGTCTGCCCGCTCGCCGCGACGCTCCTGCCGCTATACGGAGTGCCGCGGCACGAACACAGACCGTATTGTAAAAAAGGTGAAAAGAGAATGGAAAGAACGAAAAAAAGAAGGTTCATCGTGGGGTGGCTGCTCGTCACGGCGGCGTTCCTGATCGGCTCTCTGCTCGTTCCCGGACACGGGAAGTCGGAGTCGGTGCAGGAGGCCATGCGTGACGCGGTGCTGCACGGGACGAACCGCATCAGCCTGTTCGGGTGGAAGGATGTGAACCCCGGGTACATTTCCTCGCTTGTGGTGGTGCTGTTCATTCTGCTGCTGGCGCTGCTGCTGCGGCTGTTCGTCATTCCCCGCTTCAAGCTCGTCCCCGGTAAGCTCCAGCTCGCCGTGGAGACGGTCGTGGGGATCTTTGACGGGATGGCCAAGGGCAACAGTCCCCACCGCAACAAATTCCTCGGCGCGTACATCTTCGGTGCGGGTGTCTACATTTTCATCGGGACGCTCTTTGAGCTGTTTGGCTTTCAAGCCGTCACGACGGGCGGACATTCGATCGCGCTGCCCGCGCCGCTGTCAGACGTGAACGCCGCCATCTCGCTGGGCTGCCTATCCTACGGGGTCATCCTCGTGGGCGGACTTGTGGCCAACGGCGCGAAGGGCGCAGGCAAGGCACTCAAGGACTTCTCCCTGCCGCTGTCCATGAGCTTCCGTCTCTTCGGCGCGCTGCTCAGCGGACTTCTGGTGACGGAGCTGGTGTACTACTACGTGACGATGAGCTTTGTCCTGCCGGTCATTATCGCCGTGCTGTTCACGATGCTCCACGCGCTCATCCAAGCCTACGTGCTGACGACGCTGACGTCGATGTTCTACGGCGAGGCCACGGAGAAGCACCCGCCGAAGCCGAAAATCAAGAAAGCAAAGAAAACAAAAATTGCCAATACATAACGGAGGAAAGAAACATCATGAAAAAGCTGACTAACAAGAAGTTCATTGCCCTGCTGCTGTGCCTGACGCTGGCACTGACCGCGCTGCTGACCGTCACCGCATTCGCCGACGAGCCGACCAACCTGATTGCCACGCAGACCGAGGAAACGACCTCTGCCGACGACGGCACGAGTGCCAAGGCCATCGCCTCCGGTATCGCCATCGGTATCGCCGCCTGCGGCGGCGCCATCGGCATGGGCATGGCCATCTCCAAGTCCACCGAGGGCATTTCCCGCCAGCCGGAGGCCGAGGGCAAGATCCGTACCACGATGATGCTCGGCCTCGTCTTCCTTGAGACCGTCGTTATCTACGCACTGCTGACCGTCATTCTCATCATCTTCGTGCTGTAAGAGCAGAGGGGAACGCTATGACAAATATCCCACTGAATATTGATTGGCAGCAGATCCTGCTGCACCTCTTTAACTTTTCTATTCTGGTGGGCGGACTGTACCTGCTGCTGTTCAAGCCCGTGAAGAGCTTCATGGACAAGCGCGAGAAGCACTATGCCGACATGGAAGCCGCCGCCGCGGAGCGCGAAAAGCACACCGCCGATATTGAGTCCGCTATCGTAAGGCGCGAGGCCGATCTCGATACCGAGCTGGACGAGAAGCGCGCCGCCGCCGCCAAGGAGGCCGAAGCACTGTCCGCCCGCCGCTGCCAGGAGGCGGAGGCCAAGGCGCAGAAGATCATGGACGACGCCCGCGCCGCCGCCCAGCAGGAGCGTCGGCAGATACTCACCGACGCCAACCGCGAGATCGTTGCGCTGGCCGAGGAGGCCATGACCAAGCTGGCCGCACAGACCTCCCCGTACGAGGAGTTCCTGCTGTCGGCAGAGGAGGACAAGCAAGATGAAAATGCCTGAGCTTCGCGCCTACCTGCTCTCCGCCGAACGCCCCGATGAGGCGCAGCGTCAAAAGCTGGAGCAGTACCTCGCCGGAAAATACCACCGCGAGGTCAAGCTCTTCTGGCAGGAGGACAAGGACGTCACGGACGGCTTCCGCATCCGTATCGACCGCATTGACTCCCAGTATTTCGACTGGACGGCGGAGGGCAAGCTCCATCAGCTCAAGGAGACGCTCTCCAACCTCCCGCTCAGCGACCAGCCCGTCATCCCCCTGCTGCGTCAGGTCATCGAGGGCTGGAAGCCCTCGGCCCGCGCCGAGGAGACGGGGACGGTCATCCGCGTGGCGGACGGTATCGCCACCGTCAGCGGTCTGCCCAACGCCACCTACGGCGAGATACTGCTCTTTGACGGCGGTATCCGCGGCATGGTGCAGAATTTGGACGCCAACGAGATCGGCTGCATCCTCTTCGGCCGTGTCGAGGAGATCAGCGAGGGAACGGCGGTCTACCGCACGGGGAAGACCGCGGGTATCGGTGTCTCCGAGGGGATCATCGGCCGCGTGGTGGACGCGCTGGGCGCACCCATCGACGGCGGCGGCGAGTTCGCCGTGGACGAGTACCGCATGATCGAAAGCCCCGCCCCCGGCATCATCGACCGCCAGCCGGTCAACACGCCCATGCAGACGGGCATTCTGTCCATCGACTCCATGTTCCCCATCGGGCGCGGCCAGCGTGAGCTGATCATCGGCGACCGCCAGACGGGCAAGACCTCCATCGCCATCGACACCATCCTGAACCAAAAGGGCAAGGATATGCTCTGCATCTACGTCGCCATCGGCCAAAAGGCCAGCTCCGTGGCGCAGATTGCCGAGATGCTGCGCAAGCACGGCGCGATGGAGTACACCACCATCGTCTTTGCCGGCGCGGGCGAGGCCGCCTCCATGCAGTACATCGCGCCCTATGCCGGCGCGGCCATCGGCGAATACTTCATGAACCGGGGAAAGGACGTACTCATCGTCTACGACGATTTAAGTAAGCACGCCATCGCCTACCGCGCCTTGAGCCTGCTGCTGGGACGCTCTCCCGGCCGTGAGGCGTACCCCGGCGACGTCTTCTACCTGCACTCCCGCCTTTTGGAGCGCGCAGCGCGGCTCAGTGACGCACGCGGCGGCGGCAGCATGACCGCCCTGCCCATCGTGGAGACGCAGGCGGGCGACGTGTCCGCCTACATCCCGACCAACATCATCTCCATCACCGACGGGCAGATCTTCTTGGAGAGCAGTCTGTTCTTCTCCGGCCACCGTCCCGCCGTGAACGTGGGTCTTTCCGTGTCGCGTGTCGGCGGCGCGGCGCAGACGAAGGCAATGAAAAAGGCCGTCGGCACGCTGCGTCTCGACCTCGCGCAGTACCGCGAGATGGAGGTCTTCACGCAGTTTTCCAGCGATTTGGACGAGGAGACGAAGAGCCAGCTCGCCTACGGGCAGAGCCTGATGTATATCCTGCGCCAAGGGCGCAGCAGCCCGCTCAGTCAGGCACAGCAGATTCTCACCCTCGTCAGCGCGATGGCGCATATCTACCAAAAGCTGCCCATCCGTCAGGTGCAGGACTTCCAGAAGTACCTGCTCGCCGCCTACGATAACGCCAAGCAGGAGCTTCTGCATGAGCTGGACGGCGGCGCACCGCTGACGGACGAGGTGCGTTCTCAGATCGTGGACTTCTCGAACGCCACGCTGGAACGCTTCCAGCGGACAGGCGGGCGGTGAGCGTATGGCCAGCACCAGTGAGATCCGCCGCCGCATCGGAAGCGTCCGGCAGACCCAAAAAATCACCCACGCCATGTACCTCATCTCGCAGGCCAAGCTGCGCAAGGCCAAGCAGGAGCTGAGCAACACGCGCCCCTATTTCAACGCCCTGCAGACCGAGATCGGCCGTGTGTTCAACGCGGACGCCGGGGTGGAGAGCCGCTACCTCTCCCCCCTGCAGCCCTCCGCCGCGCCGCAGGAGGTGCGGGCGGCCTGTCTCATCATCACGGCGGACAAGGGGCTGGCCGGGGCGTACAACCAGAACGCCATCCGGCAGGCACAGCAGTACATGGCCGACCACCCGAACACCTCCCTCTACGTGGTGGGCGAATATGGCCGCCGCTGGTTTTCACAGCGCGGCTTCCCCATCGAGAAGAGCTTCCTCTACACGGCGCAGAACCCCACCGTCGGCCGCGCCCGTCAGATCGCCGAGCTGCTGCTCGAGCGGTACGACGCGGATGAGATCAACGCCGTGGTGGTCATCTACACCGACATGAAGAACGGCCTTGAGGCCGTGGTGCGTCAGGCGCAGCTTCTGCCGCTGCACCGCGAGCGGTTCAGAGCCGCCGCCGCGACGACGGCGGGAGACGACCTGTACGAGTTTCTCCCCTCGCCCGACGCGGTCGTCAACAACGCCGCGCGGAGCTGCCTGACGGGGTATATCTACAGTGCGCTGGTAGACAGCTTTTGCAGCGAGCAGAGCGCGCGTATGACCGCCATGAACGCGGCGGATCAGAACGCGGAGGAGCTGCTCAAGGACCTGTCCGTTCAATTCAACCGGGCGCGTCAGGCCGCCATCACGCAGGAGATCACCGAGGTCTCCGCCGGTGAGCGCGCCCAGCGCAGCAAGAAAGAAAAGGAGGGCGACCTCAAATGAAACAAGGAACCATCACGGGCATTTCCGGCCCTGTGATCGACGTGTGCTTCCCCGAGGACGGCTTGCCCGCCATCAACGAGGCACTGACCGTGCAGGTCGGCGGGACGACCTACACGATGGAGGTGGAGCAGCACCTCGAAAATAAGACCGTCCGCTGCGTCATGATGGCGGGGAGCGACGGTCTCAGCCGCGGGTTGACCGTCACCGCCACGGGGCACGGCATCTCCGTCCCCGTGGGTGAAAAGACGCTGGGACGTATGTTCAACGTGCTGGGCAGCCCCATTGACGGCGAGGCCGCCGTGGGCGACGATGTCCCGCGCTGGGAAATCCACCGCCACGCGCCCAGCTTTGCCGACCAGATGCCCGCCGCCGACATTTTGGAGACGGGAATTAAGGTCATCGACCTCATCGAGCCGTACCCTAAGGGCGGCAAGATCGGCCTGTTCGGCGGCGCGGGCGTGGGCAAGACCGTGCTGATTCAAGAGCTGATCCACAACGTCGCTATGGAGCATGGCGGCTACTCGATCTTCACGGGCGTCGGCGAGCGCAGCCGCGAGGGCAACGACCTCTGGGGCGAGATGCGCGAGAGCGGCGTGTCCGACAAGACCGCCCTCGTCTTCGGGCAGATGAACGAGTCGCCCGGTGTGCGTATGCGCGTGGCACTGTCGGGACTGACGATGGCGGAGTATTTCCGCGACGTGGAGCATAAGGACGTGCTGCTGTTCATCGACAACATCTTCCGCTTCGTGCAGGCGGGCAGCGAGGTGTCCACGCTGCTGGGGCGTATGCCCTCCGCCGTGGGCTACCAGCCCACCCTCGCCGGGGAGATGGGCGCGCTTCAAGAGCGCATCACCTCGACGAAGGACGGCTCTGTCACGTCGGTGCAGGCGGTCTACGTCCCTGCCGACGACCTGACCGACCCCGCCCCGGCCACGACGTTCTCCCATTTGGACGCGACCACGGTCTTGAGCCGTAAGATCGCCGAGCAGGGTATTTACCCCGCCGTCGATCCCCTTGAGTCCACTTCCCGCATTCTTGAGCCGGACATCGTCGGCGAGGAGCATTACAATATCGCCCGCGCCGTCCAGTCCACGCTGCAAAAGTACCGGGAATTGCAGGACATCATCGCCATTCTCGGTATGGAGGAGCTGAGCGACGAGGACAAGAAGACCGTCTCCCGCGCCCGGCGCATCCAGCGCTTCCTCTCCCAACCGTTCTACGTGGCCGAGAAGTTCAGCGGCGCACCCGGTGTGTTCGTGCCGCTGCACGAGACGCTGCGCGGCTTTAAGGAAATTCTCTCCGGCTCGATGGACGACTATCCCGAGGCGGCATTCTTCAACGCCGGGACGATCGACGACGTCAAGCGCAAGGCCGAGGAGCTGAAGAAAGGCGGTATGTGATGGCCGCCACGTTCCAGCTCGACATTCTGGCCGCCAGCGTACCGTTCTATCGCGGCAAATGCGTCTCGCTCGTCATCCCCACGCAGGACGGCGAGGTCGGCGTGCTGGCCGAACATTGCCGCACGGTCGGCGCGGTCGCCGCAGGCGAGCTGCGCTTTGAGACGGCGGAGGGCGAGCAGCGGCGTGCCGCCGTTGCGCCCGGCATTTTCAAGATCGACGGCAGCCGCGTGCTGCTGCTGGTCGATGCCGCCGAGCGCCCGGAGGATATTGACATCAACCGCGCCCTCCGCGCCCGCGAGGAGGCGGAGGAGCAGCTTCGGCAAAAGCGCAGCATCGCGGAGTATCAGATCGCGCAGGGAAACCTCGCCCGTGCGCTCAACCGTCTGCGCGTAAGCGGGCGGATGTGAAGTCCCGGTTAAAAACGACAAAATGACGCCGCTTACGCGGCGTCATTTCCGTTTTTTTGGTCACAGTACTTGGGAGTTGTAAAAAAATCTGCACAAAAAGAAGAAAATGTGTAGATTTTTCGCCTCTTTTTCCTGTATAATATAGGGTGGATTTTTACTTGTCTTTCTGCAAGGAGGCACTATGAAAAACATCTGGCTGACCTTTCGCAACGATCTCCGCTCTCTGCGCCGGAGCTTTTTCGCCTGCGCCGTGATCGTCGGCATCGTGCTGCTGCCCAGCCTGTACGCATGGCTCAACATCTTCTCCAACTGGGACCCCTACGGCAACACGGGCGGCATCTCCATCGCCGTGGCCTCGCTCGACGAGGGCTACATCGACGACGGGACGTACTACAACAAGGGGCAGGACGTGGTGGACGATCTGCGCGAGTCCACGGCCATCAACTGGGTCATCGTGGACTCGGAAAATCAGGCCGTAAACGGCGTGAAGTCCGGCGATTACTACGCCGCCGTCGTCATCGACAAGGACTTCTCGCGCAAAATGTTCCGTATGCTGACGGACTGGACGGGCAAGCCCGCCATCACCTACTACGAAAACGCCAAGAAGAACGCCGTGGCCACCAAGATCACGGATACGGCGGTGGAGACGCTCAAATCCTCCATCAGCTCAACGTACCTTGAGGTCATCATCAACAGCATCATGACCGAGAGCAACCTGCTGGCCGACAACCTGACGGCGGACGACCCGGAGGCCGCCGTGCGCGGAATTCTCTATCAGGCGAAGGACCTGCTCAATGCCACGCAGCGCATGATGAACGCCTTTGAGGCGGCGGGCGACACCATCCCGAACAACAAAGCGGACGCGGCGGCTCTCGAGGCCGCGCTGGCCGACTTCAACACGAACCTACCCAGCAGCGCAGAGCTGGAGGCCTCGGCGGCGGAGCTGCAGCGCACGCTCTACACGCTGGCCGAGCGGACGGATCGCGCGCTGGATGCCTGGGAGAAGGCGAACGCCGCCGCCCCGGAGCAGGAGAGCGCACGGGAGACGGCGTTGAACACCGCCAAGGAGCTGCGCGACATGGCCGACCGACTCAACACGCTGGCGGGCAGCATGGACGCCGGGGACATGCAGACACAGCTTCGCAATTTGGCCGACCAGTGCGATTCTCTCGCCGCCAACCTTGAGCTGCTGGCCACCACCGGCGAGACGCAGCAGCTCTTGGACGACTGCGACACCATGACAAAGTCCCTGCGCACGATGGCGGATCGGCTGCCCGTGACCGCGAAGGCCATCAACAAGGACCTCGAGACGGTCATGACCGACCTGTCCACGACGCTCGCGGGCGTGAAGGAGCTTTCCGAGGACGCGCAGGCCGTGCGCGACGCGGTGAGCGACACCTCACAGTCGCTGGACACGACGATGGCACTCGTGCGCCCCGCCACGGAGCGTATGCTCGATAACCTCTCCGACACCATCGACAAGCTTCAGGGCATGGACGACGAGGACGGCTATCTCGATATTCTCATCCAAATTCTGGGCGGCGACCCGGTGGCCTACGGCGAATATTTCCCGGAAATGGTGCAGACCACCGTCAACAAGATCTACCCCGTCGAGAATTACGGCTCGGCCATGACGCCGTTCTACACGGTGCTGGCCATTTGGGTGGGCAGCGTGATGCTCTCGGCCATCGTGAAGGTACACGCCCGCACCGAGGGGCTGGTCAATCCCACCCCAGCGGAGCTGTATTTCGGGCGGTATCTCCTGTTCTTCGTTCTCAGCCAGCTGCAGGCGGCCATCATCGTCTTCGGCGACCTGCATATCCTGAAAATTCAGTGTCTCCACCCCTCCCTGCTCTACCTGACCGCGTCGCTCACCGCGTTTACGTTCAGCCTGCTCATCTACTCGATGGCACTCTCGTTCGGTGATGTGGGCAAGGCCATCGTCGTGGTCGTCATGGTCATGCAGATTGCAGGCTCGTCCGGCACGTTCCCCATCGAGCTGCTGCCGGAGATCTATCAGAAATTTTACCGCTTCTTCCCCTTCCCCTATGCCATTGACGCGATGCGCGAGTGTATCTGCGGCCTCTATGAGACGTATTATATCCAGCAGATCATGTTCCTGCTGCTCTTCGCCGTGGCGGCCCTGCTCATCGGGCTTTTGGTGCGCCGCCCGTTCATCGGCTTGAACGAGTTCATGGAGGAGAAGCTGGAAGAGACTGAGCTGCTGTGACAGGAGGTGCAGATGTCATGTCATTAGACCGCGAATATCACGAGCTGTACGACCGTCTGCTCTCCGAGGTCTCCGCGCTGCACCAGAGCAACCGCCGCCGTATCCGCGTGGGAATGCGTATGCTGCTGGCGGTAACGCTGGGGTTGATGGTGCTGATGTTTCTCGCCGAGGGCAACAAGGTGTTCACGCTCATGCTGTGGATCATCTCCATGTTCGCCGTGGCGGCGTACCTCATTGCCGTGGAGTACGCCGACTACGAGCTGCAGAAAAAGTTAGAGTACATCACGCAGATGGAGCAGGAGAATTTAGGCGCGCTGCTGGAGCTGCCCGACCTGCCCACGCTGCCGAAAATGGTGCGTCTCTCTACCCTGCTGCGCCGCGGCACGAGTGCGAAGGAGGGTGAGCAGCCGTCGCTGCCCGCCGCCGAGGAAGCCGCGCAGGCACCGCACGAGGCGCCGCATAAGAAGGCGGAGGTCAAGGCCGAGAGGGAGCGCAGCGACACCGTCTCCGAGCAGATGCTGGAGCGTATGCTCAACGACCCGGAGAAGCTGGCCGACGACCTGAGCGTCTTGACCCGGGCACTGCAAAGCCTGTCCAACGACCTGCGCCAAACTGCCAAGGACGACGGGAAGGAGGACGCATGAAAAATATTTGGAATATTTTCCGCGCCGACTGGCGGCGTATCACCGCCTCCGTGGTGGCGGTCGTGGTGCTGCTGGGACTGTGCCTCGTGCCGTGCCTCTACGCATGGTTCAACATCCTCACGAACTGGGACCCCTACGGCACCGCCTCCACCAGTCGGATCAAGGTCGCCGTGGCCAGTGAGGACGAGGGCTGCGACATCGTGGGGCTTCACCTGAACATCGGTGAGCTGGTGGTACAGGGCTTGGAGAGCAACAACCAAATGGGCTGGGTCTTCGTCGATGACGGCGAGACGGCCGTTGACGGCGTGGAGTCCGGCGACTACTACGCCGCGCTCGTCATCTCCCCGGAGTTCACCGAGGACTTTGTCAGCATTCTCTCCGGCGACCTGCGCCATCCGGAGATACAGTATTACGAGAACGAAAAGCGCAACGCCATTGCGCCCAAGATCACGAGCAAGGCCAAAACCGCCGTGCAGGAGCAGATCAACACCACCATCATCGGCAAGGTCGCCGACGCGCTGACGACCGCCGGGTCGGTCTTCAAGGCGATGGGCTGGAGCGGTGAGGACATCGCCGACAACCTCATGACCCGCGTTGAGGATGCGCACAGCCGCATGACGAGCCTCAGCGCCACCCTCACCTCGCTCAAGGACGTGATGGACAACATGGAGTCCCTGCTCGACACCTCCGCCATCACCGTTTCCAATGCGCAGGACACGATAGACGAGGCGAACACCACCGCAGGCAGCACGGTCAAGCTCATCGGCACCGGGCTTTCCGGTGCGGACGCCACGAGCAACGACCTGCTGACGGTACTCAACAGCACCTATCAAGTCACCGAGGACGTGGACGCGCTGCTGCGCGCCGTAGACACGAGCGCGGCGGACGACCGGATGCACGAGCAGCTCCATCAGGAGCTGCAAGCCGCCATCGCCGCGCTGGAGCTTCAGCTCCTGACCACCACCGACCCCGATATGCGCGCCCAGCTTGAGGCGACCATTGCCGACCTCAAGGCGTTGGACGCGGCGGTCGATGACCTGTCCGTCTCCGCGCTGCAAGGGCCTGTGCTGGACGCGCTCAGCTCGGTGCGCGCCGATCTGCACATGGCCGCGCTGCGGACAAACAAGGAGGTCAACGACTATCTCCACAAGAGCGGTGAGGAGGCGCAGGCCACGCTGCGCTCCCTGCAGCATCTCCTCTCCGCCGCTTCAAACTCCCTCAACGACATGGACACCACGCTCTACGCCTACGCCGACGCCGTGGCCACCAGCCAGCCCACGCTCGACGATGGAATCGCGCTGGCCAATACCGTGGCCTCCTATCTTGCAGATATGGAGGCCGACCTGCGGCGCATTACCGACAGCGGCGCGTTCCAACGCTTCTGTGATCTGATGGAGGGCGATTCGAGCCAAATGGCGGACTACCTCAGCTCCCCGGTGCAGCTCAACACTGAGGTCATCTATGAAATCAAGGACTACGGCTCGGCGATGGCGCCCTACTACGTCATGCTCGCGCTCTTCGTGGGCAGTCTCCTCACCGCCGTGATGATCAAGGTCCCCGTCAAGTATTCGGAGTTCGCCGCCTGCCCGGCCATCCAGCGGTACTTCGGGCGATTCACGATTTTCTTCTTCATGGCCATCGCGCAGGCGCTCGTCACCGCGTTCGGCTGCCTGCACTTTGTGGGCATGACCGTGGCAGAGCCGGCACTCTTCGTGGTCGCCTGCTGTGTCTGCTCGCTCAACTTCGCCGCTATGAACTACGCCCTCGTCTACTCTCTTGACAACATCGGCATGGCCGCCTCCGTCATCATCATGGTCATTCAGGTGGCCGGGTCGGGCGGCTCGTACCCCATCGACGTCCTGCCGCAGATTTTCCAAACGCTCTATCCGTTCATGCCCTTCCACTACGGCATGGACATGATCCGTGAGACGGTCGGCGGGATGTACGGTCAGACGTACCTGCACTGCATGATGGTGCTGCTGATCATGTGCGTGGGGTTCACGGTCTTCGGCCTGCTCGTCTACTACCCCGCCCGCAAGCTCAACGCCGCCATCGCTGCCGGAAAGGAAAAATCCGGGGTGATGTGAGGCAAATAAGGAAAAGCAGCCCCTCTCCCGGTATTGAACCGAGGGAGGGGTTGAGCCTGTCGAAAACCCCTCCGGGGTTTTTCCGGCAAAAGGCTCGCAGACTGCTGCGTGCAGAATTTGTCCGTTTGAGGGCGGCAAACTCTGTGAGACTTTTTTGACACGCTGAAAAAGAGAACGGCTCGCGCCGTTCTCTTTTTGCATGATTTCTTTTGCTTAGTGCTTTTTCTTGCCGACCCAAGCCATGCCGGTCACGCTCAAAATCGCGCTCACGGCGTAGATACCGACACCTGCGTCGAACGTTGTCGCGGAGCTGGCTTTCTTCGCCGTTGTGGTGGTCGTGGTCGCAGTGGCGGAAGAACCGCTGTTGAGGTCGATATACGCGCGGCGGGGCGGCACATAAAAAGCGGGAGGGGCAGAACCCCCGCCTCTATGGGAATTTCCCCGGAAATTCCTGCGAAATCCCCTCTGACGGTGTGATTTTTTGCGCGATGGATTTTGCGAAAATGTTCAGTTATTTTCAGAAAGAGCTATATTTGCAAGGCATTGATAGTCAGAAAGTGCGTCCTGCATCTTTTTGAGATAGCCGCCGCGGAAGAAGAGGCACTTGGTGGGATCCTCGCCCAGCGTGTCGCCCGTGAGGGCGGCGGCGAGGGCGCGGCAGCCGCCGCAGCAATACTTGAACCACGGGCAGGCGGCGCATTTTTCGTTGTGTGCGGCCAGCTCGCGGACGGTGGTGCAGACCTCGCGGAGATAGTCGCCGGAGCGCAGGTTGACTGACAAGCCATTTCGCTTTACATTGCCTAAACGGAGGCCGTTTCGGACGTACCAGCCGGAAAATTGGTGGCAGGGATACAGCTCTCCATCCGCCGCCACAGCGACCATGCCGCGGTTGCCGCGGCAGACCGGGAGACTGTCCCGATACGCGCCCTCACCGCACTCGATGGGATGCGGACGGTACGTTTTTTCATGCGGAAACACGCACACAAGCTGCCAAATATCAACCACTATGAGCGCGTTCATGCACAAAAAGTGACGCAAAAATGACAGCATACGGTCAAAATATTCCGCGACGGGCAGACAGGCGTCCCCGGCGTTCTGCACCCAGCGCGGCGACTCCGTCGTGCGGATGATGCGCATCTCATGCACACCCATTTCGTTCAAAAGTCGGGCGGTGGGGAGCATACTGTCCACGTTCAGGCGGTGGACATTTGTCTGCGCCTTGACACGGAAGCCGCGCTCGAGGCAAAGGCGCATGGCGCGGAGCGCATCCGCCTCCGCGCCCTCGCGGCCGCGCAGCCAGTCGTGGTGTCCCACGCCGTCAAAGGAAATTTTCATCAGCGGGCGGCAGCCGATGGCCGCCATTTCGTCCAGAATTTCCGCCGTGAGAAAGTGGCCGTTGGTGTTCAGTTCCTCGACGTACATCCCGCGCGCGTGGATGGCGCGCAGGATGTCGAGAAAGTGCGGGTGGAGCATCGGCTCGCCGCCCGTGACGGTGAAGGCGTTGATACCGCAGCGGGCAGCCTCGTCGATAAGCCGCTGCGCCTCGTCCCACGTGAACTCGCTTTGCAGCCGCTCGTTGTCGGCGGCGTTGAAGCAGTGGCGGCAGTTGTCATTGCATTTTCCGGTGATCATCCAGTTCATCGCCGGGAAGTAGCGGTTGTCGCAGATGCGCTCGCGCTGCCAGTCGGTCAGCGTCTCGCCGCGCTCGGCGGGGCGGCAGAGGCCGCGCGCCGTCAGGGCGCGAAGGAGCGGCGTGTCGTCCAGCGCCTGCACACCGTCACAGCGGCGCAGCAGCTCGTATTCCTCCCGCTTGAGTCCCTTGGCGTTGCGCTCACCGCGGACGTAGTACGCCCACGGAACGAGCTGCCACGAGCGCAGGGCGATATTCTCGTTCAGAATATAGTGCATTTTTTGCCGTTTCGGTCGTCCCTATACTTACAGCTCCACTCTCACGTAGACGACCGGGAAGCTGTCCCGGTTTCCGGGCTGTTCGACATTCGGAACGTCCGTCGAACCCTTCCGCCTCTGGCAGACGCAGCAGTACCACCATTTCTGCCGGGGACTCCATCTGTACCCGTTTTCCTCCCAACAATCGTTCTTGCAGACGGGGCAGCGCCAATCCAGCCGCCGTCCCACCACCGTGACGATCTTTGGTGCGGCGGGCTTCGCTGTGCCGCCGCAGCCGCCGCCGGAGACATTGTCCAGCTCGTCATCGGCCAGCTCACCCATCGGCGGGTGAAGCTGTGCAAAGTGCGCTTCGGCCTCGCTCTCCGTGAGTGTTATGTTGTTTTCTTTCGCAAGGGTCAGAAGTTCCTCAGGGGTGTGCGCCTCATGTGCCTTTTTCAGCAGCTCCGGTGTGAGATCCATGGCATCGCTCCTTTCGCTTTCTGTCGGTATATACAGTGGCAGGCATCGCTTTGTTAGGAATATTTTCCTCGGGTCCATTCTACCAGCTTTTCACGCAATGTGCAGCAAAAGAATGAAATTGCCTAATGGATTTTTGGTGCAAAATGTACCGTGCGGCGCGGCAGCGAGCGAATCTTCGAATAATTCATCATTCGTTTCCGTCGTCATTGATGAAGTGGGAAAGCTTCTTTCTGCTCGTATTCCATGACTCCGCCAACGCCCGCTTGAATGAATGGCCGGAGCCGCCTACCACGTTGTCAAGCTCCTCGTCGGTAAGCTCTACGTTTTGATTTTTCGTCTGCTCGGTCAATTCGGTGGCCTTCATTTTCTCGTTCTTGTTGTTCATCATTTTTCTCCTTTCGCTTTCTGTCAATATATACGGTGGCAGGCATCGCTTTGTTAGGAATATTTTCCTTGGATCCATTCTACCAGCTTTTCACACGCTGTGCAACAAAAGAATGGAATTGCCCAAGGAATTTTCGGTGCAAAATGTACCGTGCGGCGCGGCGGTGAACGAATCTTCGAATAATTCATCATTCACTCTTGACAAAGGTAGCCGATGTATTGTATAATAACGTTCGCTGACACGGTGACATAGCCAAGTGGTAAGGCAAGGGTCTGCAAAACCCTCATTCCCCGGTTCAAATCCGGGTGTCACCTCCACAAGTTCAAACTCCGCCTTCGGCGGGATGTTTTAGCTCCATCCACGGGTGGAGCTATTCTTTTGCATTGTATTCAGGAGGACTTCATGGCTAAGAAAATCATCCGCTTATCCGACCACTTTACCTATGGCCGTCTGCTGCGCTTCACGCTGCCGTCTATCTGCATGATGGTCTTCACGTCCATCTACGGCGTGGTGGACGGGCTGTTCGTCTCGAACTGGGTCGGCAAGACCGCGTTCGCCTCGGTCAACCTCGTCATGCCGTTTATCATGATCCTCGGCGGGATCGGGTTCATGATCGGCACGGGCGGCACGGCGCTCGTGTCCAAGCTGCTCGGCGAGGGCAAGAAGGACGAGGCGCACCGCACGTTCTCGATGATGATCCTCTTCACGCTCTTGGCGGGCGTTGTCCTCTCCGTGGTGGGATTTTCGGTCATGCGCCCGGTGTCGTACTTCCTCGGCGCGACGGACGCGATGATCGCGGACTGCGTCCTCTACGGGCGCATCGTGACGGGCTTTACGTTCTCGTTTATGCTGCAAAATGTCTTCCAGAGCTTCTTTATCGCGGCCGAAAAGCCGCGCCTCGGGCTGCGTGTCACCGTGGCCGCGGGCGTGACGAATATGGTGCTGGACGCGCTGTTCGTGGCCGTGTTTCACTGGGGTGTCGCGGGCGCGGCCGTTGCAACCGGGCTGAGTCAGTGCGTCGGCGGTATTCTGCCGCTCATCTACTTCCTGAGGCCGAACGACAGCCTGCTGCGCATCCGCCGCACCTCGCTGGAGCTGAAGCCGCTGCTGCAGGCCTGCGGCAACGGGTCGTCCGAGCTGATGAGCAACATCTCCTCGTCGCTCGTCGGAATGCTGTATAATTTCCAGCTCATGCGGCTCGTCGGGGAGGACGGTGTGTCCGCCTACGGCGTACTGATGTATGTGCAGTTCATCTTCACGGCGATTTACATCGGCTATTCCATCGGCTGCGCCCCGGTCGTCAGCTTCCACTACGGCGCGCAAAGCCACAACGAGCTGAAGAGCCTCCTGCGCAAGAGTGTGCTGCTTATGGCCGTCAGCGGTGTGGCGCTGACCGCGCTGGCACAGCTGCTCGGGCCGCTGATGGCGCGGCTTTTCGTCGGGTACGACGCCGACCTCTACGCCCTCACCACGCACGCCTTCAGCCTCTTCTCGTGGGCGTTCCTGCTGGCCGGGTTCAACATCTTCGCCTCCGCGTTCTTCACCGCGCTGAATAACGGCGCGATCTCCGCCGCTATTTCGTTTTTGCGGACGCTGGTTTTTCAGAGCTCCTCCGTCCTCGTGCTGCCACTCTTGCTCGGCGTGGACGGAATCTGGTGGGCCGTCACCGCGGCGGAGGTTTTTGCGTTCCTCATTTCCTGCACGTTCCTGTTCCTCAAACGGAATACGTATCATTACCTGTGAGGTGTCATATAGATGGGAACCTCCCCCGGCGAGCCGGGGGAGGTTCTGCGTTATTCGTTTTCCAGCAGCAGTGTGTACTGCTCGCCGTCGAGCTGAAAGACACGCTCCACGTCGGTGTCCATCTGCGCAAGCTGCGGCGCGGCGGATTGATAGGCCACGCACGTCCCGCACGAGGCACTGAGCTTGCGCGGCACGGGCATCATACGCGCCTCCACGCCCTGCGCCGTCAGGTTTTGGCACGTCAGGAGCGCCGAGAGATGCGTGTGGAACGTGGCGATGTAGCGGTTCATTTTGAGAGCGTCAGGCAGAAGTCCTGCCCATCGGGCCGGACGGCGACCTTGTAGCCGCTGTTCTCGGCGAAGCGGGTGACGTTCTCCACGGAGCATTGGTTGTCCACCAGCACCTCCAGCGCGGCGGGACTACCGCTCTTCACGGCCTTCTGCACCATCACCACGGGCATGGGGCAGGAAAAACCTCTTGCGTCAACAGTCATTGCGATACCTCCTTACTTCGCGGCCTCAACGGCGGCGTTGGCGACCTTCTTGGGCATATTCCAAAGGGACACGCCCAGCATGATGAGGATACCGAGGCAGACGGCGACCTTGCCGTTGGTGGAGATGCCGCCCACGACGATCTCCTTGGCCTCGTTCATGGCGTCAGCGTTGCCCGCAAGGCCGAAGTTGTGCGCGAAGGCCGCACCGACGATCATACCGAAGACGGTGACGGCACTGTCGCCGTTGCCCTCGCCCGCCAAAATGAGCTGGCGCAGCGGGCAGCCGCCGAGCAGGACGCTGCCCCAGCCGACAAGCACCATGCCCAGCAGGTTCCAGAGATGGCTGCTGTGGGCGATGGGCTGAAGCTCAAAGCCGAGCTTGAAGCTGCCGGAGAGGAGGTTGCCGAGAAGCACCACGAGGAAGATGGCCACGAAGCCGTAGAGCAGCTTGAAATCCTTGAAGAGCATGGCGTCGCGGATGCCGCCGACCATGCAGAGCCGTGCGCGCTGTGCCAGCGCACCGACGACGATGGCGATGAGCAGCGCGACAAACATCGGCGCGTGCTTCGAGCCGGGGCCCTCCTCGCTGAACTTGAAGAGCGAGGGGACGGCGACGACGAGGATGAGCAGTCCGGTCATGACGATGGGCAGCACGCCGCCCTCGCCCTTGCCCACGGGGTAGGCGCGCTTGAGGGAGAAGCCGTTTTTGAGGAACTGCACGCCGATGAAAATGCCCAGCGTGAAGCCGACGAGGCCGACCACGGCGTTCAAATCGCCGCCGCCCATACGCAGCACCATGCGCAGCGGGCAGCCGAGGAAGGCGAGCGCGCCGATCATGACGAATGCGCCCAGCACAAAGCGGGTGGCGGGCGACGAGCCGGCCTTGGCGCGGAACTCCTTCGTGGCCACGGACATGAGGAACGCGCCCAGCACGAGGCCGATGATCTCGGGGCGGACGTACTGCACCTTGGCCGCGCCGTGCATACCGACCGCGCCGGTGATGTCGCGCAGGAAACAGGCGATGCAGAAGCCCATATTGGCCGGGTTGCCCAGATGCGTCAGCACCACGGCGGCCAGACCCACCACCGCCCCGGCGATGACGACGATCCAACTGACTTTTTTCATGTGATTTTCTCCTTTGCGTTATATCTTTGTAAGAATAGCGAACGTGGTTATTATAGCCTCCCCGGCGGGAGGTTTCAATTCTTATTGGCGATAGAAAGGCGGTACTATCGGTTTTTGCGATAGTACCGCCGGAGATTTTGATTATCCCTCGTTCGAGGAATGCTTCAGCTCATCCTCGAGGCGCTGCAGCTCGGAGATCATGTCGTCGAAGGCGGCGTAGTCCGCGCTCTCGACCGTCTGCTCCGCCTGACGGAGCTGCTCCAACAGTGCCGCGTTCATCGTCAGGTACGTGCTGCGCCGCTGGCTGCACCACGCCCGCTGCTGAGCGACGCACTGCGCCAGCCTCGCCATCGCCTTGGCACGGAATTCCTCCGTCCGGCGGTGCGCGTTGATCTCAATGTCCGCGACATGTTCCTTGAGCGACTGATACTCCGACGCAGGGCCACGCAGGGCGTCACACTCGCTGCGCAGTGCGGCCGCATCGGACTGGGCAAGGCCAAGCTGCTCGCGCAGTCGGGCGTTTTCCTCCCGAAGCGCGGCATCCTCCTGCGTCAGACCGCGCAGGGCAGTGTTCTCCGACAGTGCCTCGTCGCGCTCCGTACGCAGCGTCTCCACCTCCGTGCGCAGCGCCTCTAACTGCGCCTCGCTCTCCGCGGCGGTCTTTTCGATAAAGGCGACCACGTCCTCCCGGTCAAAGCCGCCAAACAGGCACGTCTTAAAGCTGGCATCCATAGCAACTACCCTCTCTCTCGCGTTATCGCGTATAGCATAGCACAAATTTCGCCGCCTGACAAGGGAAAGCGCGGAAAAAAGCGGAATGCGGCAAAGTATCGTAGTAACGAAGCAAAGTTTCTTTCGGAAAATCATCTCAACCGATTTACAAACGGAGAAAAATGCTGTATAATAGTATGAAGTATGTTTACACGGTATCATTTGCAAAGGATGGGAAAATCATGAACTGGGAGATATTTACATTTTTAGCCTACTTCATCATATTGCTCGGCGTGGCGTTGGTGTTCTACTTCAACGGCTCGAACAAGAACTCCGAGGATTTCTTCCTCGGCGGACGCTCGATGGGGCCGTGGGTCACGGCACTGTCGGCGCAGGCGTCGGATATGTCCGCGTGGCTGCTGATGGGTCTGCCCGGCTCGATCCTCGCCTTCGGCTTCGGCCAGATGTGGATCGGCATCGGCCTCGCCCTCGGCACGGCCGCCAACTGGATCCTCTGCGCCCGACGGCTGCGCACGTTCTCCAAGGCGGCCGATGACGCCATCACCGTGCCTCAATACCTGACAAACCGCTTCGCGGTGGACTCCCGCTCGCTCCAGCTCGTGTGCGCGCTCATCTTCCTCTTCGCGTACACCATCTATGTCGCCTCCGCGCTGGTGGCCGGAACGTCCGTGTTCACCACGCTGTTCCCGGACATCTCCCCCAAGCTGGCCATGTTCGTCTTTTTGCTCATCATCGTGGCGTACACGTTCTTCGGCGGCTTCGCGGCAGTGTGCTGGACGGACTTCTTTCAGGGAATGCTCATGATGCTGGCGCTGATGCTCGTCCCCATCGTCGTCTTCTTTGGCTACCGCTCCCTGCTCGACCCGACCGCACTTGAGACGGTCTATGAGTACACCGACGCCGCGACGGGCGCGGTGGTGCAGTGCAGCTTCGGCGGCGGCCTCTTCAGCGCGAGCTGGCAGGACATTGTCAGCGGCCTCGGCTGGGGTCTGGGCTACTTTGGTATGCCGCACATCATCGTGCGCTTCATGTCCATCGAAAAGCCCTCTATGATCAAGAAATCCTCCATCGTGGCCATCGTTTGGGTCATCATCTCCCTCGTCTCCGCAGTGCTGATCGCCTACTTCGGCAGAATGATCATGGGCGCGGAGCTGCTCGCGGACGGCAGTCAGAAGCTCGTCTTCATCGCCATGTCCCGCCGCTTCTTCCCCGCCGCCGTCTGCGGACTGCTGCTGGCAGCCATCATCGCGGCCTCCATCTCCACGGCGGACTCCCAGCTGCTCGTCGCGTCCAGCTCATTCACCGCCGACCTCTACAAGCCGTTCTTCCGCAAGAACGCCAGCGAAAAGGAGACGCTGATGATGGGGCGTGTGCTGGTACTGATTCTCTCCCTCATCGCCTACGCCATCGCCAACTCCAAGGGCAGCGGCGCACAGGCCATCATGGACATGGTGGAGAACGCTTGGGGCGCGTTCGGCGCGTCGTTCGGCCCGACCATCCTGCTCTCGCTCTTCTGGCGGCGGTTCAATTATAAGGGCGCGGTCGCCGGCGTGATCTCCGGCTTTGTGGTGGATCTCGGCTGGCTGCTGACCGGGCTGACCGCCTCCACGGGGATCTTCGAGATCGTCCCCGGCTTCTTCGCAAGCTTCCTCATCGCCATCCTCGTCAGCAAGCTGACGGGTGAGCCGAACGCAGAGGCGGAGGCCATCTTCGACAGAGCCACCAGTGCGGATGCCGACTGATGGCGAAAAATAGTATGGCAAAAAAGAACGGCGCAGACTACATTTTCATGGGTACACATTGCGGCACGATGGCAGCTAATGCGCAAGACGGTGCAGGGTCCCCCTGCACCGTCTTTACTTGCCTGCAAATATGAAGCCGGGGATCAACGCCCTTTCATCCACTCAGCTTAACCCGGCATGGAAAGAAGTCTGTGCGGAAGTAATGGACAACCAATAAAAAAACAACCGGCGGATTACAACTGCCCGTGCCGTTGGCGCGGAAATGGGGCGTCGTCCTATAACAAAACACCCCGAAATCTTACGACTTCGGGGTGTTTTGGCACGCCGTGAGGGATTCGAACCCCCGGCCTTCTGGTCCGTAGCCAGACGCTCTATCCAGCTGAGCTAACGGCGCGTGTCACTCAGACAGCTCATTTATGATAGCACACTGTAAGGCAAAAAGCAAGAGAAATTTTCCGTTTTTCCCAAATTTTCTTTTTGCCTCACAGCGCGTAGAACAGCGCGGCCATTTCCTCCGTCACGTCCTCCGTGAAGCTGCACAGCGTCACGCAGTAAACGTAGTTCCCGGTCTTCAGGCAGATAAGCCGCTCGTACATCTTCGTTCCGCTGCGCTGCGCCGCTACCGTCACCGCCGGGCAGGCCGTTTTCCCGACAAAGTCCGCGGTCGTGACCTGCACCGACACGTCCTCGTAGCCATACGCTTGCAGCGTGCTTGAAAGCTCCGCCGAGGCAAGCTCGACGTACTCCTGCGCGCTGACCGTCGCGCCGCTCAGCAGACCTAAATTCTGAAATGCCACGCTCATGGTCATCAGCCCGTCGGTGGAGACCGCGTACATATCAAAGGTGCTGCGGTTCTCCGAGAGCATCGTTTTCACGCTCTCGCTCTGCGCGCCGTCGGCCAGCATACCGTTCAGCTCGTCGATCTGCTGCGCCGTGTAAAAGCTCCAGCTGTCGTCCAGCTTACAGCCGATTCCGGCGAATTCGTTGGTATACACGCCGCCGCTCACGCTGCCCGGCGCGAACTCGTCCTGCGTCGCGGCCTCGCCGTCCGTCCCCGTCTGCACCTGCCCCGCCGCGTCATTTTCCGTGACGCCGGGCTGCACCGTTCCCGCCGCCGCGTCCGTGTCCGATGTCTTGCTGCCGCAGGCCGATACGCACCACAGGAGCATCACTGCCAGCAGCAGGGACAGATACCGCTTCATTCCTCGCACCTCCCTGTTTCCTCCGTCTTCGGTGTGCGCTCCGCCTCATATTCGGCGATCGCCTGCGCCAGCACCTTCTTATCGTGGCGGCTGTGCACCTGCGTCAAATCGAATTTCTCCCACAGGTCGGGCCGCCGCGCCATCGTGCGCTTGTAGCTCTCCTTCGTGCGCCAGTCCGCCACGTTGCCGTGGTGGCCGCTGAGCAGCACCTCCGGCACGGCGCGGCCGTGCCATTCCTCCGGGCGGGAATACTGCGGGTACTCCAAGAGGCCGTTCCAGTGGCTCTCGTCGGTGTAGCAGCTCTCCTCGGGCAGCACGCCGTCCACCATGCGGCACAGGCAGTCCGCCAGTGCCATAGCGGGGATCTCACCGCCGGTGACAACAAAATCCCCCATGGAAATTTCCTCGTCCACGCACTCGTCCAAAAACCGCTGATCCACGCCCTCATAGTGGCCGCATACCAAAATCAGGCGGTCGTACTGCGCCTTCAGCTCCCGCGCCACCTGCTGCGTCAGCGTTCTGCCGCAGGGCGACATATAGATGGTATGCACCCGCGCCCCCGCCTCGTCGCAGATATGCCGCCAGCAGCGGTACAGCGGGTCGGCCTGCATGACCGCGCCGCGCCCGCCGCCGTAGGGGTAATCGTCCACCTGCATCTGCTTGTTGGTGGTATACGCCCGTATCTGGTGCGTCTGAATGGTGACGAAGCCGCGCTCCTGCGCCCGGCCGATGACGGACGCCTTCATCATGGCGTCCACCGCCTCCGGGAAGAGCGTCATGATGTCAATTCTCATCGGTGGCCAGTCCTTTCATCATGCGCACGCGAATGACCTCCGCATCCGCGTCCACCGAGGCGATGAACACGTCCCGAACGGCGGGGATGAGGTACTCATGCGCGCCGCCGCGCACCTCGTAGACCTTGTGCGCCGGATAGTGCAGCACCCTGTGGAGCTTGCCCAGCGCCGCGCCGGTCGCGTCGTCCAGCACGGTGCAGCCGACCAGCTCCTCATCAAAATAGTCGCCCTCGGGCAGCTTGGCCTCCGTGCGGCGGATGGCCACGCTCTTTCCCCTGAGGGCGAGCGCGTCGTCCATTGTCTCCACGCCGGGCAGCGTCAGCAGTACGGTGGATTTATGGACACGGGCGGTCTTGACCGCCGTCTCACGTTCGCCGATGTACAGCGTTTCAAACTCGGCGATGAACTCCGGGTCGAACCCGACGGGGTTCACCTTGACCTCGCCTTTGATGCCATGGGCATTGACGACCGTACCCACGGTGATAAATTCAGGCCGCATAGCACGTCCTCCCTACTGTGTTTCGGTTAAAAGCCCCGCAAAAAATCCGCCAGCGTGAAGGCCAGCTGAAAGCGCAGCATATAATACAGCACCGCACCGCCCAGCGAAAAGATCAACCCCAGCAGCGCACGGGTACGCCCGCGATGCTTAAAGCGCACGGCGGCCACGGCGACACACACCACGTCGGACACGAACGGCAGCCACACCAAGATGGCCATCGGCAAAAACGCGACCCACGGGTCATACGATGCCGCCGTAAAGGCGCCGACCAGCAGACCTGCCAAGTCGTAGTAGAAAATCGGCAGGATAAGGTTGATGATGCCGTGAATGAGCGAGCGTGTGTCTGCGCGCATGGCTGACCTCCTTTCAGGGAAAAAGCGGGTTCAAATTTCTTCGACACAGTATACCACATTTTACCGCCCCGCGCAACGGAAGATTTTTCCATCCCGCCGCCTCGCCCTCCCCTGCCGCCCTCCATACGCCTTTCCGGCAGCGCCGTGCCATATGTAGTGTCCTCACAGGGTGGGCAAAGCACCACATCTTGTGTATATTTGTCGTTTTGCACAAATTTTGCGCGGATATTTTGGCACACGCTCTCGCTATATTTAGGCTTTTCCCTCTTGCAACGACACAAGATATAGTGTATGATGGCAATGCACGACAACAAGCGTCCCCTACCGGGACATATGGAGATAGAGATAAGGAGGCGTTTCCCCATGAAGATCATCAAGCGAAACGGCGCGGAGGTCGGCTTTGACATCACGAAGATCATCATTGCCATCACCAAGGCCAACGAGGCCGTGGAGGAAGCAGACCGCATGACCCCGATGCAGATCCAGCGCATCGCCGAGGCCGTGGAGCTGCAATGTCAGAAAATGAACCGCGCGCCCACCGTGGAGGAAATTCAGGACATGGTGGAGCATTACATCATGGCACACGGCGCGTTTGAGGTGGCCAAGCATTACATCACCTACCGCTACACCCGCTCCCTCGTCCGCAAGTCCAACACCACCGACGATAAAATTCTCTCCCTCATCGAGTGCAACAACGAGGAGGCCAAGCAGGAGAACTCCAACAAGAACCCCGTCGTGAACTCCACCCAGCGCGACTATATGGCCGGCGAGGTCAGCCGCGACATCACCAACCGCCTTCTGCTGCCCAAGGACATCGTGGACGCGCACAACGAGGGCATCATCCACTTCCACGACACGGACTATTACGCCCAGCATATGCACAACTGCGACCTCGTGAATTTGGAGGATATGCTCCAAAACGGCACGGTCATCACCGGGACGCTCATTGAAAAGCCCCACAGCTTCGCCACCGCCTGCAACATCGCCACGCAGATCGTGGCTCAGGTGGCCAGCAATCAGTACGGCGGCCAGTCCATCTCGCTGACGCACCTTGCGCCGTTCGTGCAGGTGAGCCGCGAGAAGATCCGCGCCAGCGTCCGCAGCGAGTTTGACGCCGTGGGCGTGTCCGTGACCGAGGACAGCATCAACGCCATCGCCGAAAAGCGGCTGCGTGAGGAGATCCGCCGCGGCGTGCAGACCATCCAGTATCAGGTCGTGACGCTGCTGACGACCAACGGCCAAGCCCCGTTCGTCACGGTCTTCATGTATCTCGGCGAGGCGAAGAACCAGCAGGAAAAGGATGACCTTGCGCTCATCATCGAGGAGACGCTGCTCCAGCGCTATCAGGGCGTGAAGAACGAAAAGGGCGTGTGGGTCACGCCCGCGTTCCCCAAGCTCATCTACGTGCTGGAGGAGGACAACATCCGCGAGGACAGCAAGTACTGGTACCTGACGAAGCTGGCCGCCAAATGCACCGCCAAGCGCATGGTTCCCGACTACATCAGCGAGAAGAAGATGCTTGAGCTGAAGATCGACAAGAACGGCAACGGCAACTGCTACCCCTGCATGGGCTGCCGCAGCTTCCTGACCCCCTATGTGGACGAAAACGGACAGCCCAAGTACTACGGCCGCTTCAATCAGGGCGTTGTCACCGTCAACCTGCCGGATATCGCCCTCTCCTCCGGCGGCAACATTGAGAAATTCTGGCGTATCTTTGACGAGCGCATGGAGCTGTGCCACCGCGCCCTGCTGTGCCGCCACCAGCGGCTCAAGGGGACGCTGTCCGACGCCGCGCCCATCCTGTGGCAGTACGGCGCGTGCGCGCGACTGAAAAAGGGCGAACCCATCGACAAGCTGCTCTACGGCGGCTACTCCACCATCTCGCTGGGCTACGCGGGGCTGTATGAGTGCGTGAAGTATATGACCGGGAAATCCCACACCGACCCGGCGGCCACGCCGTTCGCGCTGGAGATCATGAACGCGCTCAACGCCGCCTGCAAGAAGTGGAAGGCGCAGCACAACATCGACTTCTCCCTCTACGGCACGCCGCTGGAGTCCACGACGTACAAGTTCGCCAAGTGCCTGCAAAAGCGCTTCGGCGTCATCGAGGGCATCACCGACAAGGGCTACATCACCAACAGCTACCACGTCCACGTCACCGAACCCATCGACGCCTTCAAGAAGCTCGAGTTCGAGGCGCAGTTCCAGCACCTCTCCCCCGGCGGCGCGATCAGCTACGTGGAGGTGCCGGATATGCAGAACAACCTCGATGCGGTGCTGGAGGTCATGAAGTTCATCTACGACCACATCATCTACGCCGAGCTGAACACCAAGAGCGACTATTGTCAGGTCTGCGGCTGGGACGGCGAGATCGACATCGTCGAGGTGGACGGCAAGCTCATCTGGAAATGCCCGCAGTGCGGTAACACCGATCAGGACAAGATGAACGTCGCGCGGCGCACCTGCGGCTACATCGGCACCCAGTTTTGGAATCAGGGGCGCACGCAGGAGATCAAGGACCGCGTGCTGCACCTGTAAGCGTCACCACCTACTCACATATTCACAGGGTGGGCTTACACGCCCGCCCTGCTTTTTTCACACAGGAGGTCGTTCCATGTACTACGGAGAGCTGAAAAAATGCGACATTGCCAACGGCGCGGGTGTCCGCGTGACGCTGTTCGTCTCCGGCTGCACCAACCACTGTCCCGACTGCTTCCAGCCGCAGACGTGGGATTTCACCTACGGAAAGCCCTTTACGCCGGACACCAAGGCGGAAATTTTCGCCGAGTTGGACAAGCCCTTTGTCCGCGGCCTGACGGTGCTGGGCGGCGAACCCTTTGAGCCGAAAAATCAGCGCGCGCTGCTCCCCCTTTTGCGCGAGGTGCGGGAGAAATATCCGCGAAAGGACATTTGGTGCTTCAGCGGCTTTCGGCTCGACGACGAGCTGCTGCGAGACGGCAGCTACCCCCGCTGTGAGGTGACGGACGCCATGCTCGCGTGTATCGACATACTGGTGGACGGCCGCTTTGACCGCGAGCAGAAGGACATCTCCCTCCAATTCCGCGGCAGCCGCAACCAGCGCGTCATCGACCTCAACCGCACCCGCGAGTGCGGACAGCTATCCCTCTGGTCGGAGCTGAGACGGTAAAGCCACGCCGTTTGATAAAAAGCTATGCCGCTCGCAGGGACGGACAGAGGACGCCGCCCCCTACGAACGTTCATCGGGAGTCTCGCGAAAAATATAGCGGGAGGGGTAAAACCCCTCCCGCTATGAACGTTTATCGAAAGTGTTTTTCAAGAGCGGACAGCGTCGTCCGCCCTGACAACAATCCCTCCGTCACCCTGCGGGTGACACCTCAGCTACGCTTCGCCGCACAACCCATTGTGCGCACCGAGCCGCCCTTACAGAAGGGAGGCATTTTTTCGCGCCATTGGCGCGCTCAAGGGTGCGTCATTTTCTCCCGCTGCCCCTTGTCAAGTCCTTCGTGCCTTGGTCTCATCCATCGATGAGGCGGCCGGCGAAGAGGTAGGTGCGGGCGTAGTAGCTCTCGGAGAGGGAGCTGATGATGACGCCGCTCGTGGTGCTGGCGTGGATGAACTGTCCGCCGCCGAGGTAAATGCCCACGTGGCCGATGCCGCTGCCGCCCGTGGCGAAGAAGACGAGATCACCGGGGGCGCGTTCCTCGGTGGTCACGCTGCGGCACATACTGTACTGACTGGTCGCGCCGTGCGGCAGGCTGATGCCGAACGAGCCGAAGACCGCCATCGTGAAGCCGGAGCAGTCCGTGCCGCCGTAGCCCGAGCCGCCGTAACGGTAGGGCGTTCCTAAATAGGTATACGCCTTGGCGATCACATCCTCCGTCAGCGTCGAGGTCGCGCTCGTACCCTCGTAGTCCGCGTAGGACACCGGCTCGCAGTACTCCGCAAGGACGTAGCCGACGTCCGTACCGTAGGCCACCTCGTACCACTCCCCGTCCTCGCAGACATCGAGCAGCTTGGCCGCCTTGCCGTCGAGGATGATGCGCAGCCGAGCAGCCTCGGTGTCCGGCGCTTCACGCAGGGAGATGTAGCTGTTGCAGTTAACCAGCACGCCGTCATACGTTTCGAGGAAATTCTGCTTTTGCAGCGCCGCCGTCTCGCGCAGGAGCGCCTGTGCGGCGAGCTCCGTCAGCGAAAGCGCGCTGCCATCGTCCAGCAGCCCCGCCTCCTGCGCCAACTGCAAACCGTCGGACGTCTGCATGGAGGTGGTGCTGGCGGCGGCCAAGCCGCTGGAGGCCAGCGTCTCCACGGCGGCGGCGTAGGCCGCGTCATTATGAACCTCGGTGGTGGTCGTCTCCACGGCGCTGGCACTGACTGCGCCGGAAAACAGCAGCAGTGTGGATAAGCCCGCCGCCGTGATGCCCTTGAAATACATAGGAATTACCTGCCGTTTCGCGTTTGATTTGCGGGGTACAGCGCCCCACGTGACCTATCATACCACAAGTCTATCAAAAAAGCTACACAAAAATTACAAATCGGAAACAAAATTTTCAAACCTGTAATAAATTTGCGAAACGCTTGCATGATTTGCCTATCGCATGCTATAATACAGGCAAAAAATGCGGAGGTGACACCTATCGAACCGATTCAATACGAACAGCGCGGCTATCTGAACGAGCCGTTCCGCCTCTTTTATCTGGCCGACGACCGCGCCGGAGACATCGAATACCACTACCACACCTTTCACAAGATCATCCTCCTGCTGGCCGGGCGCGCCGGGTACGCCGTGGAGGGCGAGCGCTACGAGCTGACCCCGGGCGACATCGTCCTCGTCGGACGCGGCAGCATCCACCGACCGCTCGTGGCGGCGGGGGATTACTACGAGCGGATGATCCTCTATATCTCCCCTGCCTATTTGGAGACGCTCGCGTGCGAGGACTGCGACCCCGGTGAGTGCTTCCGCCTCGCGCAGCAGTCATTCCAGTACGTCTACCGCGACGAGGGCGGCAGCCGCGTATTGCCGCTCTTCCGTGCGCTGCACGAGACGATCTCGCAGGGCGGCTACGGCGCGTCGCTGCTGACGAGAGCGCAGTTCACGGAGCTGATGGTGGAGGTCAACCGTCTCTGCCGCCTCGGCCACGGCGTGGGCGCGACGGGCGGCGACAGCAAGGTCGTGTCGCTGCTGCAATACCTGAGCCTGCATTTGAACGAGCCGCTCTCTATCGACGACCTCTCCGAGCGCTTTTACATCAGCAAGTACCACATGATGCGCCGCTTCCGGCAGGAGACGGGCTACTCCATCCACGGGTATCTGGCGGAAAAGCGGCTGTTGCTGGCGCAGCAGCTCCTCAGCCGCGGCGCGTCTCCCTCGGAGGTCTTTACGCAGGTGGGCTATCAAGACTATTCGACCTTCTCCCGCGCCTACAAGAAGCAGTTCGGGCGCGGCCCGTCCACGGATTTTCGGCGTTAGCGCACGATTTGCAGGTAAAGTCGCAATTTTTCTGATTTACTTTACGAAAATTGCCCATATAATAGTGACCGTAGGCTTTATCGGAAGCAAGGAGGACGCTATGAAAACATTCTTCAAAAACTACTGGTTCATTCTGTGTATGCTCACGGGCATTGTGGCCGGCTGCCTTGTGGGCGCGTTCGCCCCGGACTTCGGCGGGAAAATCGAATTCTTGGGGACACTCTTCATCAACCTGATGTTCTGCGTGGTCGTGCCGATGGTATTCTGCTCCATCGCCTCCGCCATCGCGAACATGAAGAGCGTCAAGCGCGCCGGGAAAATCATGGGCGTGACCATCGCCACGTTCCTCATCACCGCCGCCATCGCGGGCGTGCTGATGTACGTCGTCTGCCGCATTTTCCCGCTCGTGGACGGCAGCTACACCATCGTCGAGGGCGAGATCGGCGAGACGCTGGGCTTCGGCGATATGATCGTCAACTTCTTCACCAAGCCCGACTTTGCGGAGCTTCTCAGCCGCCGCGCCGTACTGCCGCTCATCGTGGCGGCCATTCTCTTCGGCTTCGGTGTGCAGATGTCCGGCGGCCCGGAGACGAAGACCGCGCAGCTTCTTGAGGACATCACCAACTGCATCATGAAGACCGTCAAGCTCATCACCTACTATGCGCCCATCGGCTTCTTCGGCTTCTTCGCCAGCCTCGTGGCGACGTATGGCCCGGACCTCATCGGCGATTACAGCCGCACGCTCATCATCTACTACATCATGAGCTTCGCCTATATGTTCATCTTCTTTCCCATCTACGCCCGCTTCGGCGGCGGCAAGGGCGGCGCGAAGATCATGTTCTCCAAGCTCTTCCGCCCGGCGGCGGTGTCGTTCGGCACCTGCTCGTCCGTGGCGACCATCCCCACCAACATGGAGGTGGCGGAGGAGACGGGCGTGAGCAAGGACGTCAGCGACATTGTCCTCCCCCTCGGCGCAACGATGCACATGGATGGCTCGTCCATGGGCGCGATCGTCAAGGTGGCGTTCCTCTTCGGCGTGTTCGGCATGGACTTCTCCACGGATAAGGCGATCTTGGCCATCCTCGTGGCGGTGTTTTCCTCCGTGGCCATGAGCGGCATTCCCGGCGGCGGCGGCACGGGCGAGCTGGTGGTCTGCACCATCTTCTTCCCCGAGCAGCTGGCCATTGCCTACCCCATCGCGCTGGCCATCGGCAACCTGATCGATCCCCCGGCCACGATGGTCAACGCCGCGGGCGACTATGTGGTGTCCTTCATCGTCTCGCGCTATGTGGACGGCAAGGATTGGCTGCAAAAGCGGCTGCACCCGGAGCGGGCGAATTGAAAAGCGGCACGACGTACTGACGAAGGGATCGTCGTCGGGGCGGGGTTCTACTACCCCGCCCCTCGTTTTCGCACCGCACCATAAAAAACGAAAACGCCACCTAATCTGTCATTGCGAACCAGTCCGCAGACTGGTGTGGCAATCCGTACCCCACGTACCCCGCGCCGTTGGCGCGGCGGCGGGGTGAGGGCACCCCGCCCTACGGCCATTCATCGAAGGCACGTGTGCGGGGCATTGAGGACGCCGCCCCTACGAACATTCATCGGTGGAGCGAAGCGGAACAAGTACTCTTGGGGTGCATCGCCCCGCCGCCCGCCGCAGCGTTGACTGAGAGATTGTCGTCCCCCGCCCCCTAAAATCCCCCCTGTTTTTCTCAATTCCCGCTTGCATTTGTTCGCAAATCTGTTACAATAACAGCATGTTGAAAAAACCGAAGGCTTTTCGACAGACTGAATAAACACACTACTCCCTCGCCTAACAGGAGAGGGAGTAAAGGGGTGTTTCGGGCTTCGCCCGAAACACCCGATTCTGTGAGCCGAAAAATTCACTTTTTGTGGAGGGATTGCACATGAAAAAATTGTTAGCAACTATCATGGCATTGGTGCTGGCACTGACATTGCTGCCGGCGGCCGTTTGGGCAGCGGAGCCAACGAGTGACGACGTGGCCGCTGTGGGCGAAAAGAAATATCCCTCTCTTTATGACGCCGTTTATGCCGCATGGGAGGATGGAACGCCGGGTGTGACCATCAATCTGTTGAAGGATTATACGGTCGAGACGAAAAGCTATTCCTACTACGTGATGCCGAAAGATTCTGTTTTGGACTTAGGCCGGCATACCCTGACCGTGCCTTCTATGGCTGCTATTTTTGCCGGGAATAATATCACCATTCAGAACGGCACATTTGCAGCGAGTGACGCAGCGAAATACGCCATTTGGATCGGCAATGGTAAAAATGACACCTCCGCAACGCTGAAGAATATCACCTCTAACGCAGGGATGAACGTCTTTGTGGCAGAGGCCACCTTGCAAAACTGTGAATTTGACGCAAGCAATAAAACAGAGTATGCTGTCTATGCGGACGAAGCCGCAAATGTTGTGATTGAGAGCGGAACATATGTTGGAGGACGCAATGGTATCCTCTGTGCGTTTAAGCCAACCACGGATTGTGGTTGTTATGATGGCAGCATTGAAGTGCACGGTGGGACTTTCAGCCAAGCAGAGCGCAAGCTCTCTCCGGAGAATCCGGGTACGTGTGATGATGGAGCCCCCTGCATATGGAACAATCTTACCATCAAGGGCGGTACGTTCAACGCTGACCCCACCAAATATCTTGCCGAGGGCTACGTTGCTAACAAGACGAACACCACTTGGACAGTAACAGAATATACGACCGGTGAGACCAAGACAACGACTACTACAACCGAGAACGGAACGACCACGACCACAGTGGAGGATGTCAACCTCCCCACGAATGCGAAGACCAATGTTGCAATCGACGCTTCCGAGGCTACGACCGTCACCATCAGCACGGACGTTGCTAAGAAGCTGTCCGAGGCTGGAGCTAAGATTGAGACCGTGGAGGTCAAGACCGATGTAGCCACCCTGACCATCGACCAAAAGGCTCTCGCCACACTCCTGGCCGACACGAGCAATCCCCTTGTCCTGAGCGTCACGGAGA
>CAVGSO010000008.1:0-44737 GCA_963631875.1 Firmicutes bacterium CAG:341
TTCCCGCTTTCAGCAGGCACCGCTTTCCGTTGATGATCTTCCACCGCTTTTTCAGGTAGCCGTCCGATGTGTTATCCGGGGAGCTGAAGTCGAAATTCGCCGCGTCCGTGGCCTTGCCCAGCAGGACGTCACCGATGTCCTCTGAGAATGGATTTTCGAAGAAGTTGATACGCTCCCACCGGAGGTCACTGCCATAGGGCCTGACCCAGTACTGATCTGAAAGGCTCAGGCCAAAACAGCGTGTCAGCAGCACCTGCGTATTGGGCAGATCCAGTGCTTCCAGTGCCTTTCGCACACCGGAACGGCTGGCAGGGATGCAGCGGTCAACCCACCACGAATTGAGCGCGGCACGATCCACGCCGTCCCGCTTCGAGGCTGTTGCCACAGGAAGATGCTCCGGACGGTACACCGCGTCGATACGCTGGATAGAGCTTGTCGCCTCATCCAGTTCCATA
This sequence comes from Firmicutes bacterium CAG:341, assembly GCA_963631875.1. Classification (GTDB taxonomy): domain Bacteria; phylum Bacillota; class Clostridia; order Oscillospirales; family Oscillospiraceae; genus Vescimonas. Next base: position 456 of record CAVGSO010000008.1, read on the forward strand.
TCGAGGACTGCGGTGTCCTTATGCATCAGCGTATACTGCATTGTGCCACCTCTTTTCTCGGTCATTTCCATGCTATTTTACCACGCTTTCTGCAAAAAGCCAACCGAAAAATGTTCAGATATCGCGTTCACACACCCACGATGTCCCAAATGTGCAGCGGCGCCGTCAGCGTGAACACCAGGCAGGCGAACAAGATGGCCGGCGCTGTCCATTCGAACTGGCCGGTCTTTCGGTGTAGGCTAAGTGCCCAGCGCCTTGCCGCATTACTGTGGTAGGTTTCCGAACACTCGCCCCCGAACCGTGCTTGCACCTCTCGATGCACACGGCTCTCCACTTGTTAATTCAGTTTGCCATTATGCAGTTTCTTGTGACAGTCAACGCAAAGCGCCAAGGTTTTGCGGTTTCTCGCAATCATAAAGCTCTCCCAATAACTTTTGTCTTTCAGGTCTTTGAGCTTCCTGACATGGTGTATTTCGATGTCCACGCCAGTTCTGCCGCAAAGCTCGCATCTGATTTTATCGTCAGAAAGCAAAAAAAGAGGGGTTCAAATCACGTTGAACGCCTCTCGGACGGCTCTGACATCCATGCTTGAAACCGTAAAAATCGGGGTGTGGAAAACCCCGGAAAGGCTTGATGCCACGCGGTTTTCACCGCATGGCATCTAAACCTGTTTGTTCACTTGGAGCAGGGTACGGGAGTCGAACCCGCCTTAACGGCTTGGGAAGCCGCTGTAATACCGATATACCAACCCTGCGATTCACTTGACTGAGTCATTATAGCACACCCGCGCCGACTTTGCAACCAAAATTTCCGGCGGGTCGTCATGGATTTGCAGGGCGCGGCGGCGCGTTCACGTAAGCGGCGCACCCAGCAGAAGGTGCGCGGCGGCGAGCAGGAGCAGCGGCTCGGCTTCAAAGCGTGTCCAACGCGGCGGCAGGGGCAGCTCCTGCACCTCGATGGGAACGCCGCGAATGTCCGTGAGCTGTCGCTGGACGCAGAGCATCGGCTGCGGCGCGAGGCTGGAGAGTGTCAGGCTGCTGCGCTTATCGAGGCCGAAATCCACCGTTTGGCGGAGGCCGCTCAGGCCGCAGCGCACCCCGGCGGGAAGCAGGAGCGTGCGGCAGCGAGGACGGCGGGGCAGGCGGGACAAGACCTCCGCGCCTCGGCGGCTGCACACGAGCAGCGTCCACGGGCGGGAAAGCAGGGTGATCTCGTCCAGCGGTGTCAAAGCGTCCGGCAGGCCGCGCTCCCACGGTGCGCCGCAGGGGCGGAAGAACCCGGCGTGATACATCGTTACTCACCTCGACCATAGTTTGCCGCACGCGCGGGAAAGTTATGCCGCGCCGGAAATTTGCCCCTGTGCAATGGGTGAAAATTGTGCTATACTGTGGGCATATCCGGGAAAGGAGGATGCGCTTATGCCGTTTCGCGCCCACTTACAAACCGTCAACCGCCACAGGCGGATGGTGCGCCGCTACTGCCTGAAGCTGGGACTTGCGTGGCAGGGGCTGACGCACGATTTGAGCAAATACAGCCCGGTCGAGTTTTGGCGGGGCGTGAAATACTATCAGGGCTGGCGCAGTCCCAACGATCAGGAGCGGCTGGAAAACGGCGTGAGCCTCGCGTGGCTGCACCATAAAGGACGTAACCGACACCATTTTGAATACTGGATTGACTACTGCCGCCGCGAGGACGGGACGATCTTCATCGGCGGGTGCAAAATGCCGAAGAAATACGTGGCGGAGATGTTCTGCGACCGCATTGCCGCCTGCCGCGTTTATCAGGGTGAGCAATATACCGATGCCTCGCCTTACGACTACTACCAGCGGAGCAAGGACCTGCGGCGGACGGACGCGAGCCGCTTCATGCACCCGGAGACGGCCGCGCTGCTGGAGCGGTGGCTGCTGCTGCTCAAGGCGCAGGGCGAGGAGGCCGCGTTCGCGGTCATCCGCGAGGAGCTGAAAACGAGGGAGTATTAAATGAAAAGAAAATAGTGAGACTGCCGAGGCAGTCTCACTATTTTTATGTATTTGCTTGATATTGCGTCTTTCCCTATTGAGATTTACTTCGCGTAATGCACCTTGTTGGCCGCGTTGATCTCTTCGATCGCGGTGGCGTGCTTCTTGGCGACGACCGCCTTGATGACGAGCAGCGTGCCGATCATCAGCGCGATGGCGATGACGAGGCAGATGACGACATCCTGTACCAGCCCGGCGATGATGTAGCTCACGAAGGAGACAGCCGCCACGGTGATACCGTAGGGGAGCTGGGTGGAGACGTGGTTGAGGTGGTAGCAGTGTGCGCCCGCGGAGGCCATGATGGTGGTATCGGAGATGGGGGAGCAGTGGTCGCCCATAACGCCGCCCGCGCAGGAGGCCGCGATACCGATGGACAGCAGCGTCAGCTGGGAATCCCAGTCAAACACGGCGCAGACCAGCGGGACCATAATGCCGATCGTACCCCAGGACGTACCGGTGGCGAAGCCGATGAAGCAGCCAATGATGAAGATCACGGCGGGCAGGAAGTTCGCCAAATCGCCGGAGTTGGCCATTGTCTGACGGACGAACTCACCGACCTGAAGGCCATCGTCACGGCAGAGGTAGCACAGCGTCCAAGCGAAGGAGAGGATCAGGATGGGCGCGATCATCTGAATGAAGCCGTTGGGGACGGACTCAAAGGACTTCTCGAAGCCGATGAGGCCGCGCAGCCAGAAGTAGATGAACGTGAAGACCAGCGCCACGATCGAGCCGAGGCAGAGGCCGGTACCGGCGGAAGCGTCGGAGAACGCCATGATGAAATCCTGATAGTTGCCGCTCTCGGGATCAAACATACCGCCCGTCCAAACAAGGCCGATGACGCACATGATGATCAGGACGATAACGGGCAGCAGCAGGTCGAGGACGGAGGAGTGCTTCTCGCCTTCCTCGTAGTCGTCCGCACCCGCAAAGGGACGATGCTCGGTGGTGAACAGGTCGTTCTTTACCTGCGCATTGTACTCATGGGTGAGCATGGGACCGTAGTCGATGTTGAGGATCGCGGTCACGGCGACCATGATGAGCGTCAGGATGCAGTAATAGTTCCAAGGGATCTGGCTCATGAACATGGAGATGCGGGAGCCGGGGAAGCCTTCGGGCACGTAGGACGCGACGGCGGCGGCCCAAGAGGACACGGGCGCGAGCATACACACGGGCGCGGCGGTGGCATCGATGATGTACGCCAGCTTCGCGCGGGAGATGTGGTGGCTCTCCGTCACGGGACGCATGACGGCGCCGACGGTCAGGCAGTTGAAGTAGTCGTCGATAAAGATCAGGATGCCCAGCAGCATGGTCAGGAGCTGTGCGCCGACACGACCCTTCACGGCCTTCTTCGCCCAGCGGCCGAACGCAGCAGAGCCGCCCGCCTTGTTCATCAGATCGACCATGATGCCGAGGATGACCAGGAAGATGATGATGGACACGTCGATGGAGTTGAGCATACCGACGCTGCCCTCCGCGCCAACGAAGTTGACGACGGCCTGCCAAGGCTCAAAGTCGGCCAGCAGCAGTGCGCCGACCACGCAGCCGAGGAACAGGGAGGAATAGACTTCCTTGCTGATCAGGGCGAGGGCGATGGCGACCACGGGCGGGAACAGAGCCCAGCCGGTGGCAATGAAACCGGAACCGTCATTGGTGACCTTGGCGATGACCAAAGCGACCACGACGATGGCAAGGGCTATGCCATACGCAATTTTTGTGCTTTTCTTTTCCATGTGTGTGATTAACCTCCTCACAAATTAGGTGATATTATCCTAACGTGTTCTTAGCATTTTGTCAAGATTTCAGCAATCTAAAGCGTGGGTAATTTTTAACAAATTATGAACCGCATTTTCTACCTTTTCCCCAAAAATAGGTTTATATCGCTGAAACTTTATGGATAACATATGTTCCTTAACGAAATCTTAACAAGATAAAACGGCACGTTCTCATATTTTTTATAAAGAAAACTGCAAATCGAACCAGCCAAGCTGCTGATTTTTCGTCAGTGACCTCTGGGCGGTGTATGCACTGTGGGGATAGCGCACAGACAAGAGAAGACAACATCGGAGAGCGGAGCGTTGAGAACGCCCGCGCTATTTTTTTGCGCTTTTCCGGAAAATGAAAAGCCGCCTTATCAGCGGCTTTTCATTACCCGCGCGACCTCCCGCACGAGAACATCCACCTCGTCCCGTCGGTTGAAGACGGAGGGGCTGAAGCGCACCGTGCCGGTCTCCAACGTCCCCGCCGTTCGGTGCGCCAACGGCGCGCAGTGCAGCCCCGAGCGCAGCGCGATCCCCCGCGCCGCCAGTGCCTCACCCAGCTCCTCACAGTCGTACCCCGCCGCGCGGAAGCTGACCACCCCGCTCTGCGCCGCGCCGGAGAACACCTCCGCGCCCGGAATTTCTGCCAACCGCCGCGCCGCGTAACGCCCCAGCTCGGACTCGTAGGCGGCGATCTTCGCCACACCCTGCCGCCGGACAAACCGCAGCCCCGCCAAAAGCCCCGCGATGCCCGGCATATTGTGCGTCCCCGCCTCAAGCCGATCGGGCAGCTCCGCGGGCATGGTCTGCAAGAGCGACTGCGACCCCGTGCCGCCGCGCAGCAGCGGCTCGCTCGCCCCGCCGCAGAGCAAAAGTCCCGTCCCCTGCGGCCCGTACAGCCCCTTGTGGCCCGGCATGGCGACGAAGGCCGCGCCCAGCGCGTCCATGTCCAATTCCAGCGTCCCCGCCGACTGCGAGGCGTCCAGCACGAACGGGACGTGTTTTTCGCGGCACAGCGCGGCGATCTCCTCGATGGGGAGAATGAACCCGAACACGTTGGACACGTGGGTACAGATGACCGCGTCGGTCGGCTGCTCAAGCGCAAGGCGGAACTCCTCCACCATGGCCGCCGGGTCGAAGAGCGTACCGTCCGCCACCGCAATCTCCACGTTCGCAATGGCGTGGAGCGGCCGCGTGACGGCGTTGTGTTCATACCCCGAGATGACCACGCGGCTGCCCGGCCGGGCGAGCGTGTGGATAGCGATATTCAAGCCGTGGGTGGCGCAGGAGGTAAAGACCACCCGCGCGGGGTCGCTCACATGGAACAGTGATGCCGCCTCGGCTCTGCATTCAAGGTCAAGTGCTTCCGCCCGCCGCGTGGCGGGGTAGCTGCCCCGTCCCGGCGAGGACAGGGTGCTGACGGCGCGGTACATGGCGCGGCGCACCGCCTCCGGCTTTTGGAGCGTTGTCGCTCCCGCGTCAAAATAGATCATAGTGCCACCTCGCTGTAACCGTCCTCCCGGCGCTGAAACGACTGTGCCGGGGCAAATCCCCACGCATGCAGCAGCGCCCAAGCCTCCGCCGCCCGCTCCCTGCCCCGCAGACGCAGGACATACCCGCACCCCTTGCCCGTCAACCCCATCGGCGCACGTGTCACCGTGACGCGCAAGCCCTTTCGCGCCAACGCCTGCGCCATCCGCTGCGCATGGGTCACGGTGCGCGCGGTGATCAGATACTCCTCCATATCGCACCTCCTTTGTATGCACCCCATCCTATGCACATCTGCCGCAGGAAGTGCCGTGCGGACTATGAAAAAACACGCTGCGAGGCAGCCTCGCAGCGTGTTAAAACTGTCGAAAAAACTTCGCTTTTTCCAACAAAAGGCTCGCAGTCTGCCGCGCGCCAACGGCGCGGTCAACGCTTACCTCCCCTCCCCGATCAAAACGCCCACGTGCCGTCGCGGAAGACCGGGCGGGTCTGGCCGTCGGTGCAGATGGCGTCGATACTCAGATCCGGTGCGCCGATCATGAAGTCCTCATGCACCATCGACTCGTTCACGCCCAGCGCGCGGCACTCGTCCAGCGTCTTATTGTGGAAATCAATAATTGCGTCGGCAAAGCCCTTGCCCAGCGCGAGGTGGCAAACCGCGTTCTCGTCAAAGAGCGTGTTGTAAAACAGCAGCCCGCTGCGGCAGATGGGCGAATTATAGGGAACGAGCGCGACTTCGCCGAGGTAGGCACTGCCCTCATCCATGTTGATAAGCTTCGTCAGCAGCGCCTCGTTGTGCTCGGCGTGCCACTCGACCGCCTTGCCCTCGTGGAAGCGGATGGAGAAATGCTCGATGAGCTGTCCCTGATAGCACATCGGCTTCGTGCCGTAAACGACGCCCTCCGCCTGACCGCGCATGGGCGAGGTGAAGCACTCCTCCGTTGGCATATTCGGGTTGAAGACCACGCCGCCGATCGTCGTCTCGCTGCCGCCGCAGAACTGCGCCTGCGGGATCATGCCCACGGTGAAGTCCGTGCCGTTGCTGCTCTTGTAGTGCAGCTTCTCAATGCCCATCTCGTTGAGCGCCGCGCAGTGGCGCTTGAGGCTGGCGTTGTGCTGCTGCCACGCCTCCACCGGGTCGTCCCAAACGCGGCAGATGTCCAAAATGGCCTCCCACAGCTTCTCCACCGCCTGACTCACGCGCAGCTTCGGGAAGAGCTTCTTCGCCCACGCCGCACCGGGGACGGCGGCAATGCACCACTGGTAGCGGTTCTCCATCGCGTCGCGGTAGGGCTTGATGAGCGGGAAGCGCGCCTGCTGCGCCTTGGACATCTTCTCGCTGTCCACCCCGGCCAGCCCCGCCGGGTCTTCGCTCAGCAGGTAGATACGCGCCGGGAGTACATCGGCGTAGTGCTTCCAGCGGGCGATCTCATAGTCGTCCATCTTTGAGAGCGTCTCCAGCGAGCGGTAGCGGTAGTGCAGCTTTTGCAGCGGCTGATGGTCCCACTCCACCACGACCTTCTTCGCGCCGCAGCGGTAGCACTCCTCCACCAGCATCGTCACAAACTCCGGCTGATCGAGGTCTGCGCCGATGAACACCTCCTGCCCGCGCTGGACGTTCGCGCCCACCTTGGCGATCAATCGGGCATACTTGCGCATTTCTGTCTTCTTCATGGGATTTTCCTCCTTCATATTGACGGTAAATTTTGCGTACACACATGGGAAATCGAGACGTTTTCTGTCGGTAACGTTTCCAAAAAGTGAGGCTCGGTCAAATTTTTGTTGACCTCCTGTTTTTATAATATTATAATAAATTTTGCAAAATAGCAAGGGGGTTAGCAAGAATTGCAGAAAGATCTTCTCTGTGACCTGCGTTTGGGCAAGCGCCTGACGCTCCGCGAGCAGCTCCGCCTCACCGTCCGCCTCAGCATTCCCGCGATATTGACCCAGCTCTCCACCATCCTCATGCAGTACATCGACGCCTCGATGGTCGGTCAGCTCGGCGCGGACGCCTCGGCCTCCATCGGCGTGGTGTCGTCTACGCTGAACCTCTTCCACGGAATGTGCGGCGCGGCGGCGGTGGGCTTCACCATTCAGGTGGCGCAGTCCATCGGCGCGCGGCAGGAGCAGGAGGCGCGCGACCTGATGAAGCAGGGCTTCGCCGTCACGCTGGCCATCACGCTGCTCTTGATGCTCGTCGGTGTCGCCGCTGCACCGCAGCTCCCGGTGTGGCTGGGGGCTGAACCCTCGGTCTGTGCCCACGCGACGGATTATTTCTTCATCGCCGCGCTCTCCTTCCCGCTCGTCCAGCTCTGCAGCCTCTCCGCCGGAATGCTGCAAGCCACCGGGGACTTGAAAACGCCGGGCATCGTGATGGGCGGAATGTGCCTGATGGACGTGGTGTGCAACGCGCTGCTCATCTTCCCCACGCGGTCGTGGTGGATCTTGACGCTGCCCGGCGCGAACTTAGCCGTCAAGGGCGCAGCCCTCGGCACGCTGCTGGCCGAGCTGCTGGCCGCACTGGTGCTGACGTGGCGGCTGTGGGGTCGCTCCCCCATGCTGCACCTGCGCCGCGGCGAGGGCTTTCACTTCCGCCGCGAGCATTTGGCGCGGTGCGTCAAGCTGGCACTCCCCGTGGCCGCCGAGCGCATTCTCATGTCCAGCGCGGGCGTGGTCGTGACGAAGATGGTCGCGCCGCTCGGCACGGTGGCCATCGCGGCGGACTCGTTCGCCTCCACGACGGAGAGCCTGTGCTATATGCCCGCCTACGGCATTCAGAGTGCCGCCTCCACCCTCGTGGGGCAGAGCGTGGGCGCGAAGCGCGGCAAGACGGCCTACCGCTTCGCTATGACGACCGTCTGCTTTGCCATGGCGGTCATCGCCGTGACCTCCGCCATCCTCTATATCGCCGCGCCTGCGGTCATCGGCGTGCTAAGCCCCGACGCGCAGGTGGTGTCCCTCGGCACGCGGGTACTGCGTATCGCGCTGCTGACCGAGCCGTTCTACGGCGCGTTCGTGGCGGCCATGGGGATCTATCAGGGCGCGGGCGACACGCTCAAGCCCACCGCGCTGAACTTCGCCTGTATGTGGCTCATTCGCCTGCCGCTCATCTGGCTGCTCGTCACGCCCTACGGGCTGCCCGGCGTGTGGACGGCGCGGGCGGCGGAGATGGCCCTGCGCGGCGGCCTCTTCATCCTCTATCTCCTTCGGCGGCGTTGGATGCCGAAGGATCTTCCCTGCGATAACTGAGAAAGGTAGGTTACGCGCTATGCTGAAGCTTCTGAAAAAATACGCCGTCATCACCATCGGCTGTGCCGTCTACGCCCTCGGCTTTTGCTGGGGCTGCGCCCCGGCGCACCTGTCCATCGGCGGCTTTACGGGCATCGCGCAGGTGCTGAACGTCTTCTTCCCTGCCCTCCCCGTGGGTGTAACAACGCTCGTGATGAACGCCCCGCTCTTCGTTTTGGGCTGGCGGCTGCTGGGCAGGAGCGTCCTGATCAGCTCGCTCTACGCCATGACCGTCAGCTCACTGATGATTGACGGCATCGACGCGCTCTTCACGTTCTCGCCCCTTGAGCCGATCTTAGGCGCGGTGTACGGCGGCATTCTCTGCGGCGTGGCGTTCGGCGTCATGCTGCGCGAGGGCGCGACCACGGGCGGCACGGAGCTGGCGGCGCGGCTTTTGAAGCTGAAAATACAGCACCTGCCCATCGGCAAGCTATGTCTCGCCATCGACCTCATCGTCATCACCGTCTACTCCCTGACGTTCCGCCAGCTCACGCAGGCGCTCTTCAGCATGATTGCACTCTACATCTGCACGACGTTGATGGACAAGGTGGTCTACGGCGGCAACGCGGCGAAGATGGCGTATATCATCAGCCCGCGCCACGAGGAGATCACCCGCCGCCTTTTGGAGATGGATCTCGGTGTGACGCTGCTCGACGGTGTCGGCGCGTACTACCACAAGCCGACGGAGGTGATCCTGTGCGCGTTCAGCCGCCACTACATCATCCCGGTGAAAAAGCTCGTGCAGGAGATTGACCCGGATGCCTTCATCATCGTCTGCGACACGCAGGAAATTCTCGGCGAGGGGTTCGGAAAGTACGACCCGACGGGACTTTGACGGTATTTTTTAAACTTTTTCAAAGAAAAGCTCCGGCACGGGCGCAAGCCCGTGCCGGAGCTTTTTCGCCTCAGCGGATGCTGACGACCTCGTAGCCCGCGTCGGTCACGGCCTTCGTCAAGGCCGCGTCATCGGCCGGGCCGGAGACGACCGCCGTGCCGCTTTCGAGGTCTACCTTGGCCGCTTCGCCCTCGAGCGCGGTCAGGGCTTTCTCGACGTGTGCAACGCAGTGCGCGCACATCATGCCCTTGATGGTGATGGTTTTTGTGTCCATGTTTGCTTCCTCCTTCGTGACGTTTTGCGACGTTTCATGTGTAATTTCCGCTCGTTTTTTGACCGTTTTTGCGCGTTTCCATGCACGCAGACGCAGTGCGTTGGACACCACGCAGACGGAGCTGAGACTCATGGCCGCCGCCGCGATCATCGGGTCGAGCGTAAGTCCGAACGTCGGGTAAAGTACCCCCGCCGCCACGGGGATTCCCACGGTGTTGTAGAAGAACGCCCAGAAGAGGTTCTGGCGGATGTTGCGCAGCGTCGCGCGGGAGAGGTCGATCGCGTCCACGATGTCCATCAGGCTGCTGCGCATGAGGACGATGTCCGCCGACTCGATGGCCACGTCCGTCCCCGCGCCGATGGCGAGGCCGACGTCCGCCGTCACCAGCGCCGGGGCGTCGTTGATACCGTCGCCGACCATGGCCACGCGGCGGCCTGCCGCCTGCAGGTCGGAGACGCACTTGGCCTTGTCCTGCGGCAAGACCTCGGCGATGACGTCATCCACGCCGACCTGCCGCGCGATGGCCTCCGCCGTGCAGCGGTTGTCCCCGGTGAGCAGCACCGCGCGGCAGCCCGCCCGATGCAGCGCGGCAATGGCCGCCGCGCTGTCCGGCTTGACCACGTCTGCCACGGCGATAACGCCCAAGGCGTGTCCCCCGGCGGCAATGTAGAGCGGCGTTTTGCCGTCCGCCGCCAAGGCTTCGGCCTTCTCGTGCAGCGCGGTGATCTCCGCGCCCACGGCGGCCATATACCCGGCGTTCCCGGCGCAGACGCGCACGCGCTCCACGCGGGCGGTCACGCCGCCGCCCGCCACGGCGGCGAAGTCCGAGACCTCACGAAGCGCGAGGCCGCGCTGTGCCGCCTCTGTGACAATGGCATCCGCCAACGGATGCTCCGACATTTTTTCCAGCGAGGCCGCCGCCGTGAGCAGCGCGTCCTCGCTCACGCCCTCGGCGCAGAGCAGGTCGGTGACGCGAGGCTTGCCCTCCGTGACCGTTCCCGTCTTGTCCAGCACCACGGTGTCGATACGTCCCATCAGCTCCAAGCTCTCGGCGGACTTGACGAGAATGCCCCGCTCCGCCGCCTTGCCCGTCGCCACGGTGATGGCCACGGGGGTAGCCAGTCCCAGCGCGCACGGGCAGGAGATGACCAGCACGGCGATACCGATGCTCAGGCAGAAGCGAACACCCATGCCGCCGACCGTCGCCCATAGAATCGCCGCAAGCAGGGCGATGGAGATGACGACCGGGACGAAGACGGCACTGATCTTATCCGCCAAGCGGCTGATGGGGGCTTTGCCTCCGGCGGCCTGCTCCATGAGCCGGATGATCTGCGCGAGCGTCGTGTCGCTCCCCACGCGGTCGGCGCGCACCTCTAAGTAACCGCCCGTGAGGATGGTGGCGGACATGACCCTGTCGCCCTCCGTCTTTTCCACGGGCATACTCTCCCCGGTGAGGGCGGACTCGTCCACCGTGCCGCTGCCCTTTAAGACGGTACTGTCCACAGGGATACGGCCGCCCTGCCGCACAAGCACCGTCTCGCCCACGCGGATGTCCTCCGTGGGGACGGTGATCTCCTTGCCGTCGCGCCGCACCACGGCGGAGGCAGGCGCGAGGGACATCAGTGCCGTGATTGCCCCGGTGGTCTTGCCCTTGGAGCGTTCCTCAAGGTATTTCCCCACCGTCACGAGCGTCAGGATCATGCCCGCCGACTCAAAGTAGAGGTCGGGCATTCCCTCGATCTGTCCCGTGGCCAGCAGCACCATTTCAATGAGGCTGTATAGAAGCCCAGCCGCCGCACCCAGCGCCACGAGCGAGTCCATGTTGGGACTGCCGCGGAAGAGGCGCGAAAAGCCCACGGTGAAGTAGCTGCGGTTCAGGAGGAGGATCGGCACGGTCAGGCAGAGCAGCACGAACGAGGCCAGCAGCGGCTGATGGTGCATAAAGGACGGCACGGGCAGCCCCATCATGTGTCCCATGCTCAGGTAGAAGAGCGGCACGAGGCAGATTGCCGACCAAAGGAGACGCTTGCCCATGGCCTTGGCCGCCGCGTCCTGCTCGCTGCGCAGATCGCGCCGCGCCTCACGCTCCGGCACGGCCCCGTAGCCCGCCGCCGTCACCGCCGCCACAATGGCGGCGCTGTCCACCTCCGCGCCGTGGTCGCACACAAGCGTCCCGAGCATCAGGTTCACCGAGGCGTTCTCCACGCCCGGCACGGCGTTGGCGGCCTTCTCCACGTGCGCGGCGCACGCGGCGCAGGTCATGCCTGTGATGACAAATTTTTCCGTCATGGTATCACTCCCTGTGAGATACATTGAGATATAAAATGTTGAGAGAGCTTTCATTCCGAGCCGGTGCGAACACCTGCTCGAGGGAAAGCTTTTATTTCCGCGCCGTTGGCGCGGCGGCGGGGTGATGGCACCCCACCCTACGAGCGCTCACCGAGAGTGCGGTGTGCGGGGCATCGAGGACGCCGCCCCCTACGAAATAAATGGCAGCTATGTGCTTATCGAACGGGCAGAAGCATTTTCCTGCCGTCAGTGTACCACCGGAATTTGCAAAAAGCAAGAGGGAGTTAAAGAACTTTTACCGTTTTCGTTTGTCGGATGGACGGCAGAGCAGGGCGGCCAGCAGCGAGAAGACCACCGCAGCGGCGATCCCGCCGCTGCTTGCGCTCAGGCCGCCTGTGAAAATACCCAGCGCGCCCTGCGAGGCCACCGCCTCGGCCACCCCCTTGGCAAGACAGCTTCCGAAGCCCGTCAGCGGGACGCTCGCGCCCGCGCCGCCCCATGCGGCGAGATAGGGGTAGACACCCACCGCCTCTAAAAGCACGCCCGTCACCACGTACCCGGTGAGGATACGCCCCGGCGTGAGCGCGGTCTTGTCCAGTATGACCTGCCCCACGGCGCACAAAAGCCCGCCGCAGAGGAATGCGTTCAGATAGTCCATGTCAAGCCTCCTTCTCCGCCGTCAGCACCACGGCGTGACAGATACCGGGAATGCTCTCGCCCTGCGAGCTGCTGAGGGGACTGAGCAATGCCCCGGTGGGCGCGAAGAGGGCGCGCCGCCACCGCTTTTCGCGCAGTCCGCCGAGCAGAAAGCCGTTCAGCACCGCCGCCGAGCAGCCGCAGCCGCTGCCTCCGGCGTGCATATCCTGCGCCTTGCGGTCGTAGAGCAGCAAGCCGCAGTCCGTGCTGTGCGTCAAGAAGACGCCGTCGCGGCGAAACAGCTCCGTCAAAAGCTCGTGTCCCACCGCGCCCAAGTCCCCGGTGACGATGAGGTCGTAGTCGTCGGGGGTGGTGTGCGTCTCGTCGAAGAGGGTACGGAGCGTGTCGTGGGCGGCCGGTGCCATCGCCGCACCCATGTTCGTCATGTCCGTCACGCCGAGGTCAATGATTTTGCCCCGCGCGGCGTGGGTGACATAGGGTCCTGACGAGGCTTTGCCCAAGATGCAGCAGCCCGCCGCCGTGGCCGTCCACTGCGCCGTGGGCGAACGCTGGCTGCCGTAGGGCAGGGGCATACGGTACTGCCGCTCGGCGGTGCAGAAGTGGGAGGACGTCTGCGCCGCCGCCATGGAGGAAAATTCCCCGGCCACGGCCATCGCCGCCAGCGAGAGGCTCTCGCCCATCGTCGAGCAGGCGCCGTAGACGCCGTAGAGGGGGATGCCGTAGTCGCGCAGACCGAACGTCGCGCCGATGTTTTGGTTGAGCAGGTCGCCCGCGAAGACGCAGTCCACGTCCTGCGCCGTCAAGCCGCCCTTTTGCAGCGCCAGCTCCAGTGCCTCGCTTTGCATCCGCGCCTCCGCCTGCTCCCACGTCTTTTGGCCGAAGAACGAGTCGTCGCTTACGAGGTCGAAGCTGCCGCCCAGCGGGCCGCTGCCCTCCATCCGGCCGACCACGCTCGCCCAACTCACCACGGCGACCGGGTCGGGGAATGCCACCGTCTGCCGGCCTATTCGTTTGCCCTGCATTTCGCGCACCTCGCTCTCAAGTTTTTTCTATTTTGCCACGGATGGAGAAAAATATGTCAAGAGGGAGGTGAAAAAGCAACAGCACCGCCGAAGCGGTGCTGTTCGTTTGATGATGTATTCGTTCAATGCTCCTCGTTGGCGCGGCGGAGGGTGGTCTCCTCGTGCGATTTGGCGCGGCCGGGCAGAAGGGCAGCGGCGAGGCCGAAAATGACGGCGGGGAGGATCCAGCTCAGGCCGAGGTCATACAGGGGCAGGCTGGCCACGAACGGGATGGTGACACCGTAGGCGGCGAGGGTACACAGCACGCTCGTGACGAGTGCGCCGAGGGCTGCGCCGCGGCTGACGCGGTCGGGCAGGTGGGGCGCAATGAGGGAGATGAAAATCAGCACGAGCGTGGGCGGGTAGACGACGTCCAGCACGGGCGAGGCGACGGCCACGATACGGTCAAGGCCGAGGTTGGAGACAACGGCGCTGAACGCGCAGATGATGATGACGAACGCCTTGTAGGACACCTTGCCGCGTGTCAGCTCGGTGAAGTACGCGGCGGAGGAGCTGGTCAGGGCGATGGCGGTCGTCACGCAGGCGAGGCCGACGACGACGCCGAAGAGGATCATGCCCGCCTTGCCCATGAGGGCCTCGACGATGGCCATGATGAGCTGCGCACGACCCACCTCGACGGTGTACTGCGCAGAGACGGTCGCGCCCAGATAGGCAAGCCCCATGTAGACGGCCAGCAGCAGCACGCCGGCCAAGAGGGCGGAGCCGCCCACGACGCGGAACTGCTTTTTCTCGTCAGTGTAGCCCTTGGCGGTGACGCTTTGCAGCACGATGATGCCGAAGGGCAGGGCGGCCAGCGCGTCAAGCGTCTGATAGCCGGCCTTGATGCCCGTGACGGCCACGTTGGAGATCTGCGGCAGGGCGGCGATCTCGCCCAGCGGGGAGATCACGCCCATGATGATGATGGCGAAGAGGCCGACGAGCAGCAGCGGGGTCAGGATCTTGCCGACGATGTCCACGACGGCGGACTCCTTGATGCACAGGGCTAAGATCAGCGCGAAGAACAGCACGGAGAAGACCGGGGCGGAGACGCTCGAAAGGTTGGGCGCGATGGCCATCTCGAACGTGCTGGCGGAGGTGCGGGGAATGGCGACCATCGGCCCGATGCACAGGATGATGGCGCACATCAGTATGTCGGAGGGAACTTTGCCGAGGCGGAGCGTGACCGCCTCACTGCTGCCTACACGCAGCAGGGCAAAGACGCCCAGCAGCGCAAGGCCGATGTCCGCGATGAAGTAGGTGGCGAAGCCGAGCAGCCACTGCGAGCCGGACTGCATACCCAAGTAGGGTGGGAAGATCACGTTGCCCGCGCCGAAGAACATGGAAAACAGCGCGAACCCGACAACGACGATGTCCCGAACGGTGTGGGGTTTCTTTTGCATAGTTTCGTTTTCTCCTCTTTTTCCTTTTCTATCCTCTGCTATCGATTTTGCAGGACACTGGTCATGCAAAATCTAAATAGAGCATAGCATTTTTTTCATGTCTTAGGAAATGAGAAATATTCAATGGGTCATCAAAAAATTTCTTGACGCTAAATTTTTTACAAAAGCAGAAGGATAATTCACGGAAAATTGTCAAAAACCATGTTGAAATCAACCCGGTGTTGTGATATATTGAGAAATATTTTGAAAAATCTTGTGCAAAATGGCGAAAGCGAGGTTTCTATGGACGATCGAAAGCTGCGGGCCATGTTGACCGCCGTTCAATGCGGCAGCTTTGGGAAGGCCGCCGCGCAGCTCGGATATACGCAGTCGGCCATGACCCATCTGGTCGGGAAGCTGGAGGAGGAATTGGGCTGCACGCTGCTGCTGCGGAGCAGCAAGGGGGTGCGGCTATCGGAGGAGGGCGAGCATCTGCTGCCCTATATTCAGGGTGTGATTGACGCCTGCACCGCCCTGCGGCAGGAGGCGCAGGCGCAGGGGCAGGTCTACGGCCGCACGCTGCGCATCGGCTGCTTTGCCAGCATCGCCCGCGCCCGGCTGCCGGAGCTGCTGCGCAAGTTCCGCAAGCAGCACCCGGAGATTCGCGTGGACGTGCTGGTGCAGGGCAGCGAGCTGGCCGCCGCGCTGGATGAGGACCGCGTGCAGCTCGCCATCGTGGACGAGGTGTGCGGGCGCGGCTTCCAGTGGACGCCGCTGACGGACGCGCCGCTCGTGGCGGTGACGCCGCCGGACTTCCCGTGGACGCAGGAGACGATCTCCCTCGCGCGGCTGCTGCAGGAGCCGTTTTTGTCCTGTCCGGAGCAGTATGTGGAGCAGTATCTGCCGCCGGATGTGCCGCGCTTGGAGGTGGCCGCGTCGGATGACGGCGCGATTTTGTCGATGGTGGCGGGCGGATTGGGCGTTTCGGTGCTGTCCGCGTTCTCACTGGCCGGGTACGAGGATCGGGTGCGGGTCATCCCGCTCGATCAGCCGCTTTCTCGGCGGCTGGGTGTGGCGGTCAAGTCGATGCCCGCGGCCAGCTCCCCGGCGCGGCTGTTCCTGACCTTCCTCAAGCGGCAGTATCAGAACGCCCTGCCGGCGGAGAAGGACGGTATACAATAAAATGCAGGGTGATGAATTCTTTTCGGTAACGGTGAGCGTGTGCATGATCGTGCGGGACGAGGAGGCGGTGCTTGAGCGCTGCCTGAAGAACGTCTCGCAGTTTGCCGATGAGCTGATCGTCGTGGACACCGGCTCTGTCGACAGCACGCGGGAGATTGCGTGCCGCTACACAGACCTTGTGTACGATTGTACGTGGCAGTACGACTTTGCCGCAGCGAGGAACTTTTCGTTCTCCAAGGCGACGTGCGATTACATCCTGTGGCTCGACGCGGACGATGATATGGACGCGGAGACGATCGGGAAAATTCAGGCGCTGAAGGCGCATATGCCAAGCGATGCGGACGCCGTGTTCTTCCGTTACCGGGCGGGCGATGACGCCTCCGGCGGGAGCTGGGAGCTGATGCGCAGCAGGCTGGTGCGCAGAGCCATGCACCCCGTGTGGCGGTATCCAATCCACGAGGCGCTGCTTTTGGACGACGGCTGCAACGTTTTGTACCGACCCGACATCTGCTTTGTCCACAGGAAGGTCAAGACAAATGAAAAGCGGCGGAATATCCGTATTTTCGAGAGGAAGCTGCGGGAGGGCTTCGAGCTTGACCCCGTGAGCCGGAGCTTCTACTGCGTTGAGCTTTGCCGTGACGAAAACCACGAGGAGGCGGTAAAGCAATTTGACCTCGTCTATAAGAGCGGAAAGCTCGCGTGTATCGGCAATGCGCTGGAATGCTATATTTACAGCATGACCGAGCTGCGCAGATACACGGAGCTGAGGGAGCGATTGCAATGCTGCCTGCGCGATTTCGGCGCGAACGAAACGGTATTTTGCGCGCTGGGCGATGTGCTGCGGCGGGAGAAGCAGTACGGGGACGCCATAGAAATGTACCGCAAGGCCCTCGACTGTCAAGTCGATATGAATGACCTGCTGGCGCATTCGCCGGACTGTCACGATTTTCTCCCGTGGCTCGGGATAGGCAAGGCGTACTTCAACATGGGCGAGGTGCAGCAGGCGAAGGCTGCGCTTCGGAGGGCAAAGGAGATACATCCGGCCGACCCACAGCTCCGTGTGCTGCTGCTTCTCGCAGAAAATGCCGAACGCGGAGGTGAGGATAATAAAGGTTGATTTATATCGGAATTTTTGCTATAATTTACGATATTCATAATGAACTCAGCAGAGCGGCAGAACGGGAAAAACCATAATTTTTGCATGGAAAGAGCAAAGTTTTGAAAGGAGACGCACATGAAAGAATTATTCGAGAAGCTGATTGCGGCGGGAAAGGCCGACGCACTGGAGAGCTTGGAGAGCATGAAGAAAGCGGCGGCGGAGCTGGGGTATACCGAGGAGCAGATCGAGAAAGCTTTGTCCGACTTCGACGGTTTCCCGATCGATGATGATGCGTTGAGTGAGATTGCCGGAGGGCGGCCCAGACCCTCGTATAAAGACCCCGAGCCGTGGGATCGCCCGACACCTAAGGGCTGATCATGCTCATGTCACGGGATGTTTCGAGGCGAAGTGTGGACGTGACGCTCAGTGTCTGTCTAATTGTGAAAAACGAGGAAGCGGTGCTTGCGTCCTGCCTTTCGGACGCGGTGCGCTTCGCCGATGAGCTGATCGTCGTGGACACGGGTTCGACGGACAGGACAAAAGAGATCGCGCACCAATTCACGAAAAAGGTGTTTGATTTCGCGTGGTGCGATGATTTTTCCGCCGCGAGGAACGCCTCCTTTGCGCGGGCAAGCTGCGACTATGTCATGTGGCTGGACGCGGATGACCGTATCTCGGCGGAAAACGCGGAGAAGATCAATCGCCTCAAGCAAACGCTCACCGCGAAGCTGGTATATGCCTACTATGACCGCCCCGAAAAGGGGGTCGGGTATCTCTGCCCGCGAATCGTCAAACGGGATGTCGGCTTCATTTGGGACGGGATCGTCCATGAACACTTCGCACTCCCGGAGGGTGCGGCGTACCCGGCGGAGGACGAGATCGTGACAGCCGATTTTGTGATACGGCACAGCAAGCCGACAGCTCCGGATTATTTGAGGAATATAAAGCTCATGGAAAGGCTGCCGCCGGAGGTGCTGCACGAGAGCTTTTGGCTCTGCGCCAACTGCTATTTGGACTGTGTTTTGGCGGGAGAGGACGAAAAAGCGGCGTATTTTCTCAAGCAGGCGGCGGAAAGCACGACCCCGTTTGACAGGTGCACGGAAGCATACGCGCTGATCCATGCGGTTCTCAAGCACCACAGGAAAACGGATGCCATGCTCAAATGGAACGTCATGTACCTGAAATGCAAAAAAGCCGCCGAGCAGACCGCCGCGAGGGCGGAGTGATACGACAGATATTAAGAAATACAGGGCGGGTGCGTTGCGCCCCGCCCTCAGCTTATCAAAAAAGTCTCGCAAGGTTTGCCGCCCGCAGGCGGCAAACTTTGTGAGACTTTTTGTCCGCTGCAGCGGGCGACGGGACGATGTGGGCATCGTCCCCTACAAACCATTCACCGTTCTCTGTTCTATACGGCGGGGTGAGGGCACTCCGCCCTACGGACGTTTATCGATGTACGGTGCAACATACGGCAGGCGGAATATATCGGTCGTTCTTAGCAATTTTTTTATTGTTTTTTAACACAAATGTGTGGTACAATAGCGTTACGCAAACACGAGGGAGGAGGACGGCCTGTGAGCAAGCAGACAGTCGGCGGTCGGCCGAGGCTTTACGCGGCGCTGGGGCTGCCTGTTTCCGGCAAGGACGTGCTGCTGACGGTGGGGTTGTACCTCGTGGCGGTGCTGGGCTGCCTGCTGCTGCGCAGCTTCGACCCCCACAACGACACGAGCTATGTCGCCGTGGTGTTCCTGCTGGATGTGTTCTTGACGGCGTTCTGGACGAACGGCTATCTGCTGGGTGTGATCACGGCCGTTGCGGGCGTGTTCAGTGTGGACATCATCTTCACCTACCCCTTTTGGCATATCAGCTTCACGCTGACGGGCTTTCCGCTGACGTTCCTCGTCATGATGACCATCTCGCTTTTGACGGCGACCGTGACGAGCCGCGCCAAGCAGACGGAGGCCATGCGGCGCGAGGCGGAGCGGGAGAAGCTGTACGCTGACCTTCTGCGGGCGGTGTCGCACGACATACGAACGCCGCTGACGGGCATTGTGGGCGCGACGAACGTCCTGCTGGAGCAGGAGGACGCGCTGACGGCGGAGCAGCGGCATCAGCTCCTGAAAAGTACGAACGAGGACGCGGAGTGGCTCATCCGCATTGTGGAAAATCTGCTGTCCATCACGCGCATCAACAACTCCGAGGAGGCGCGGGTGAAGAAGACGCCGGAGGCGGCGGAGGAGGTCATCGAGGGCGCGGTCGCCAAGGCGCGCAAGCACTACCCCGATGTGGACATTCAGGTGCAGATCCCGGAGGAGCTGATGCTCGTGCCGATGGACTCCCTGCTCATCGAGCAGGTGCTGGTAAACCTACTGGAAAACGCCGTCATCCACGGCGGAACGAAGCATATTAAGGTCACGCTGCGGCGCGACGGCGACCGGGCGGTGTTCCTCGTGTCCGACGACGGGCGCGGGATCCCGCTGGCCCTGCTGCCGCGGCTCTTTGACGGCGCGGCGCGCAGCGATCGGCGCAGCGACGGCAAGCGCAGCATGGGCATAGGGCTTTCCGTGTGCCGCACGGTGGTGCAGGCGCACGGCGGAACGATACGCGGTGAGAACAAACGAGACGGCGGCGCGTGCTTTATCGTGACGCTGCCGATGAAAGGAGAAGACGATGAAAATCAAAGATAAGGTGCTGATCGTTGAGGACGAGCAATCCATCAGCAATTTCATTTCCATGATCCTGACCGCCAACGGCTTCGATACCATCGTTGTCCGCACCGGGGAGGAGGCGCTGACGATGATTGCCTCCCACTGTCCGGATATGATTGTGCTGGACCTCGGGCTGCCGGATATGGACGGCATGGAGGTTCTCAAGTCGGTGCGCAAGTGGTCAAACCTCCCGGTGGTGGTCGTCTCCGCCCGCAACCACGAGCATGACAAGGTCGAGGCGCTGGACTACGGCGCGGACGACTATCTCGTCAAGCCCTTCGGCACATCGGAGCTGCTGGCGCGTATCCGCACCGCCATCCGCCACACCCGCACGACGCTCTCCAACACGCAGATCGCGCAGTCGGGCAAGTTCGTCACAGGCGATCTGACCATCGACTACGACAAGCATCAGGTGCTGATGCACGGCGTGAACGTCGGCCTTACGGTGAACGAGTATAAGATCGTTGCCCTGCTCGGCAAGTACGCCGGGAAGGTGCTGACGTATGACTTCATCATCCGCGAGCTGTGGGGTCCCAAGGCCAAGACCGACAATCAGATCCTGAGGGTGAATATGGCGAACATTCGGCGAAAAATCGAGCCGACACCGGGCAATCCGCAGTATCTTTTCACCGAGGTGGGCGTGGGCTATCGGATGCGCGAGGGCGACTGACGGTGCTTAACGGGCGATTTTGCCGCTCTTTGCCTAAAGGAAAGTACGGAGCATGACAATATTTTGACGATTTTCAACAGGAGAAGGCGCCCTTGGGAGGCTTTCTCCTGTTTCTTTATGCGAAAAATACTATTGTCAAGAATAAAATTAACGTTCCCTTTATAAGTGATATATAAAGGAATTTGCGACAGGCGGTAAAGCGATGTTAAAGAACGCCCCCGCTTCTTTACAGGAGTTTCCTCTTGCGGTAAGATAGACTCAGCCCGCTCCCCCGGGATGGGCAAAAAAGAGTAAGGAGAGAAAACTATGGAAGAAAGAAAAGGCTTTGGGTCCAATTTTGGATTCCTCATGGCTGCGGTCGGCTCGGCCGTCGGTCTGGGCAACATCTGGGGCTTCCCCTACAAGATGGGTGCCAACGGCGGCTTCACGTTCCTGTTGGTCTACATCTTCCTCGGCGTGACCACCGGCTTCATTGTCATGATCAGCGAGCTGGCCATCGGTCGTAAGACCGGAAAGGGCGCGGTCGAGGCGTACAAGATCATCTCCAAGAAGTTCAAGTGGATGGGCTGGATGGGCATCGCCTCCGCGTTCTTCATTCTGTTCTTTTACTGCGCGCTCGGTGGCTACTGCATCAAGTACGTCGTGCTGAACGTCGGTGACCTGTTCGGCGCGAGCTTCGGCTCGAATGTCTTCGCCGAGACGGCGGCAGCCAACGGGACATCCGTCGGTGCAGAGGCTTGGTCGGCGCTGATCGCCAATCCCACGGAGGCGGTCATCTACGGTCTGATCTTCGTGGCACTGACGATGATCATCGTCCTCGGCGGTATCGGCGGCGGTATCGAAAAGGTCTGCTCCGTCGGTATGCCCGCACTGTTCGTGGCTCTGCTGATTTGCATCATCCGCGCCTGCACGCTGGAAGGCGCTGTGGACGGCCTGAAGTACATGTTCGTTCCCGGCTGGGCGGTCGCCAACGGCGTTATCGAAAAAGCGCCGAATATCTTCCAGGTTTTCGCCACCGCGGGCGGCCAGATGTTCTTCTCGCTCTCCCTCGGCATGGGCGCGATGATCACCTACGGCTCGTATCTGGATAAGAAGGAGAACATTCAGAAGAACGGTCTGCTCATCGTCTGCATGGACTCTCTGGTCGCGCTGATGGCCGGTCTGTGCGTTATCCCCGGCCGCTTCGCCCTTGACCCCACCGGCAGGCTGGACGGCCCGAGCCTCCTGTTTGTCACGATGCAGAATGTGTTCAGCCGCATGGGTGGCTTTGGCCCCCTGTTCGGCGTCATCTTCTACCTGCTGGTCGTGTTCGCCGCCATCTCCTCCTCCATCTCCCTGCTGGAGGTCATCGTGGCGCACTTCGTGGATAAGGCGCGTGACGAGGGCAAGGGCGACAAGCGCAAGCTCTACACCTCTATCGCCTCCATTGCCGTGGCACTGGGCTGCACCCTCGTCTGCGCGGACGCGCTGGGCACCAGCAACTTCTCACCTGCGGATCTGCTTGGAATTGCAGAACCGAAGACATGGGCAGCCGACTGGCTCGACTTCTGGGATTGCGTCTCGGAGGGCATCATGATGCCGCTGGGCGCACTGCTCATGACCTTCATGGTGGCCTACGAGATCGGCACGGATGTGATCAAGGACGAGATCGAGCAATGCGGCAACAAGTTTACCGCCTCGAAGTTCTACAACGTCTGCGTCCGCTATGTCGCCCCGCTGGGTCTACTGCTGGTGGTCTACGGACAGATCAAGTCGTTCTTCTTCTAACGGCTGTCAAGACAGTTTCTTGCACAGATTCTTACACAGACGCTTACTTCATAACGCAAAAAACGCCGCTGCCCACGCAGCGGCGTTTTTGCCACACGCCATTTGTAAAAACACTGCATTTCTGTTGCTTATGCAACAGACTGACTTGCGTCACGGACGTATACTATATAGACGATAGCTGTTAACGACCAAACATCTGAAAGGAGCGTTTACCCATGATACGAAAGATCATCCACATCGACGAGGAAAAGTGCAACGGCTGCGGCGCGTGCGTTCACGCCTGTCACGAGGGCGCGATCGACCTTGTGAACGGCAAGGCGAAGCTGATGCGTGAGCATTACTGCGACGGTCTGGGCGACTGTCTGCCCGCCTGTCCCACCGGGGCGATTACCTTTGAGGAGCGCGAAGCCCCGGCCTACGACGAGGCGGCGGTCAAGGCATCGCAGGCCGCCAAGGCGGCGCACAGCGGCGGCTGTCCCGGCAGCCGTGTCCGCATGATGGCCGAGCGCAAGCCGGAGTCGGCGGTGACGGGTGTGACCGGGCAGTTGACCAACTGGCCGGTGCAGATCAAGCTGGCCCCGGTGAACGCGCCGTATTTCGCGGGCTGCGACCTGCTCGTGGCGGCGGACTGCACGGCCTACACCTACGGCGATTTCCACGGCAAGTTCCTCGCCGGACGCAAGCTGCTCATCGGCTGTCCCAAGCTCGACGACGTGGACTACACCGAGAAGCTGGCGGCCATTCTGTCCGCGAACGACATCCGCTCCATCACGCTGCTGCGCATGGAGGTCCCCTGCTGCGGCGGGCTGGAGTACGCCGTCAAGACGGCGCTGGAGCGCAGCGGGAAGCATATTCCGCTGACGGTGCAGATCGTCCATATCGACGGCACGCTGGCGTAAACGACGATACACACATCGTCCCGCCGCGCCGCAGGGCGCGAAACGGGAAAACAAATTGCCACACCGGTCCGCGGACCGGTGTGGCAATCACACTGCCTACCGTTACCCACCCCATTCGTAGGGCGGCCTGTCCTCAGGCCGCCCTACGAATGGAGCAGCGGCGGCGGTTCTATATGGCGGTTCATGAGATTTCCTTATTGTCATATGAAAAAATCTTTCACCGAATGACTCGGTTTGGGCATTGACGGTGTCGTCAGATTGTTGTATAGTATAGGTGTGAAGGAACGCCGGATTTGTGGAATTCTCACTTCAGACGGCGGACGAAAATTGTTCTCAGGAGGAAACTACCATGATCAACACCATTGACGGCGTGATTGCCGCCGCCAAGGGCGGAACGCCCGGTGTCATTGCCGTGGCCGCCGCCCATGACCAGCCCGTGATTGAGGCCGTCGTTGAGGCGCGCCGCGAGGGCATTGCCACACCCATTCTGGTCGGCCACGTGTCCGAGATTGAGGCCATGCTCAAGGGTGTGGGCGAGCACCCCGCCGACTATCAGATCGTCCCCGGCGACAGTGATACCGACTGCGCCGCCAAGGCCGTGGCACTGTGTGCCGAGGGAAAGGCGAACTTCCTGATGAAAGGCATTTTGGGGACGGCTGACCTCATGCGCGCCGTGTTCAACAAGGAGCATGGGCTGCGTACCGCGCACCTCACGACCCACTGTATGCTCTACGAAATTCCCGCGCTCGGCCGTATGCTGGTGCTGACGGATGGCGGCGTGAACACGTTCCCCGACCTCGACAAGAAGGTCGAGATCTTGGAGAACGCCGCGATGGTGCTGCAGGCGCTCGGCTACGAGCATATCAACGCCTCCTGCGTCTGCGGCGCGGAGCAGGTCAACCCGAAGGTGCAGTCCACGGTGGATGCGGACGCGCTGAGCAAGATGACCGACCGCTGGGCGAAGTACCACATGGACGTCTGCGGCCCGGTCGCGCTCGACTTGGCCGTGAGTGAGGAGGCCTGCCGTCATAAGCATTACAGCGCACCCGGCGCGGGCAAGGCCGACATTCTGCTCGTCCCCAACTACGAGGTCGGCAACGGCATCGGCAAGGCCGCGAACCTGTTCGGCAACGCCAAGAACGCCGGGATCATCCTCGGCGCGAAGGTACCCATCGTGCTGGTCAGCCGCGCCGACAGTGCGTACTCGAAGCTGGCCTCCATCGCGCTGGGCAGCGTGCTGGCCGGCCGCATGAACCTCGCGTGACGGCTTGCGCCGCGAGCTTTCCCGCGTTCATCTGCCGGACTTGGCATGAACATAAAAATAAGGTAAAAGGAGATCGTGTTATGGTCAATCAGGAATTTTACAGCTTAGGCACCGCGCCCTCCGTCATCCGTCAGCTCTTCGCCTACGGTCTGGAGCAGGCCGCCAAGGTCGGCGCAGACAAGGTCTATGACTACTCCCTCGGCAACCCCAGCATTCCCGCACCTAAAAAGGTCAACGAGTCCATCCACAAGATCGTGGACGAGACGGATTCCATCAAGCTGCACGGCTATTCGATGGCTGCGGGCTTCGATGGCGCGCGTGACGCGGTCGCCAAGGATCTCGCCGCGCGGTTCGGCCTCGACGTCAAGGGCAGCGACCTCTTCTTCACCTGCGGCGCAGCCCCCGCGCTGATTGCCGTCATCAAGGCGCTGCTGGTCGATCACGACAGCGAGATCATGGTCGTCGCGCCGTTCTTCCCGGAGTACCGCCCCTTCGTCACCGCCAACGGCGGCAAGCTGGTGGTCGTTCCCGCCGACACGAAGGCGTTCCAGATCCATCTCGACGAGGTGGAAAAGCGCATCACCAGGCACACGCAGGGCATTATCATCAACTCCCCGAACAACCCCTCCGGCGTGGTGTATACCGAGGAGACGCTCAAGCGCTTGGCCGCCCTGCTCGAGCGCAAGAGCCGTGAGTACGGCCACCCCATCTACATCATCGCCGACGAGCCGTACCGCGAGCTGGTGTACGGCGGCGTGAAGGTGCCGTTCATCCCGTGCCTCTACAAGAACACCATCGTGTGCTACTCCTACTCCAAGTCCCTGTCCCTGCCCGGTGAGCGTATCGGCTACGTCTACGTTCCCTCCTTTGCCGAGGGTGCAGACGAGGTCTATGCCGCCGTCGCCGGCGCGGCGCGCGCAACGGGTCATGTCTGCCCGCCGACGCTCATTCAGAAGGTCATCGAGCGGTGCGCCGAGGAGCGTCCCGACCTCGCGGCCTACGACGAAAACCGCAACCTGCTCTATAACAGTCTGCGGGAGATGGGCTACGAGTGCGCCAAGCCCGACGGAGCGTTCTATCTCTTCGTGAAGGCACCCAACGGCGACGCGAACGTCTTCTCCGAGAAGGCGAAGCTGGAGCATAACCTGCTGGTCGTCCCCGCCGATGGCTTCGGCTGCCCCGGCTATTTCCGCCTGAGCTACTGCGTGGCCAACGACATGATTCGCCGCAGCCTGCCCGCCTTCAAGGCGATGATGGAGAGCTGCAAGTAAGCCATAGAAAACGGAAAATTCATGAAAACTGCGCCCGCAGCAAAAGCAGCGGACGCAGTTTTCTGTTTTGCACAAATTTTTTGCATGCGTTTTGGCTATGTTCCACAAAAACAACGCTTGCTTTTTTCGTGTTTACACTTATAATAGTAGGCATATTTTATTAAAAAGAGGTGTTTCACGCATGAGCAAGTTGACGATCCCCGCCGGGTACAAGACGCCGCTGTCCACCTATGAGATGCAGCGCGCGATCGAGTTCATTAAGAGCAATTTTCAGGTGAATTTGGGGCAGGCTCTGAATTTGCGGCGCGTTTCCGCTCCGTTATTCGTGGAGGAAAATTCAGGTCTGAACGACAACCTCAACGGCGTGGAACGCCCTGTGGCTTTCGATATTCCCGATGTGGGCGCAAACGCGCAGGTGGTTCACTCGCTGGCCAAGTGGAAGCGTCTGGCACTCAAGCGCTACGACTTCAAGCCCGGTAAGGGGCTGTTCACTGATATGAACGCCATCCGCCGCGACGAGGAGGTGGACAACCTCCACTCCGTCTACGTCGATCAGTGGGACTGGGAGAAGGTCATCGAGCGGCGCGACCGCAACGTGGCCTATTTGGAGCAGACCGTCCGCGCCATCGTCGGTGCGGTGGTGGAGACGAACGACGCGCTTCAAATTGCGTTCCCCAGCCTGCACACGAAGCTCGATCGCGAGGTGTATTTCGTCACCACGCAGGAGCTGGAGGATCGCTGGCCGGAGCTTACGCCCAAGCAGCGCGAGGACGCCATCTGCAAGGAGCATCACACGGTCTTCCTCATGCAGATCGGCGATAACCTCAAGCGCAGCGGAAAGCCCCACGACGGCCGTGCGCCCGACTACGATGACTGGTCGCTCAACGGCGATATTCTGATGTATAACGACGTGCTGGGCAGTGCCTTTGAGATCTCCTCGATGGGCATCCGCGTGGACGAGGCCGCGATGGACTACCAGCTCAACAAGCGCGGCTGCAACGAACGCCGCGAGCTGCCGTTCCACAAGATGCTGCTCAACGGCGAGCTGCCGCTGACCATCGGCGGCGGTATCGGCCAAAGCCGCCTGTGTATGCTGATGATCGGCACGTGCCATATCGGCGAGGTGCAGGCGAGCCTGTGGGACAAGGGGACGATGGACGGCTGCGAAAAGGCCGGGATCATGCTCCTGTAACGCAGCAACAGAACAAACAGCCGCCGCAGGTTTCCCTGCGGCGGCTCAGCGTGTTAAAAGCGTCTCACAGAGTTTGCCGCCCGCAGGCGGCAAAAGAATACCATCATTTTCTCTCGCGACCTGTGCGTGAGAGAAAATACTTCTCAGGCTGCCAGTGTGAAATTTGTCCGTCTCACGCGGGCAAATGATGCACGCAGCAGCCTGCGAGCCTTTTGTCGGAAAAAGCCCCCCGGTTTTTCCGACAGTCTCAGCCGCCGCAGGTTTCCCTGCGGCGGCTTTGGTGTACGTAAGGTGTCACCCGCCGTTCCCGCACAGAGAGTAACAGTATGCGGTATGTAGGGGACGGCGTCCTCGACGTCCCCTACACATTGTGTATCGTTGTTTTTGCTTGGCGGGTTTTGCAAAAAACACCGGGCAGGCGGTTGCATAGCGTGGGAGAAGTGTGGTATGATAGCGTGTACTACCATTTGAGAGCTTTCAACACTTCCGCAACTTCCGATATTTCTGAATATTTTCGATTCTTCCAACATTTCAACATTTCAGCGACAAGGAGCGCCTGCGCCATGTACCATTCCTCCCATCTGCATCTGCCGTTCCACACCCACCACCGCGCCGTGCGGTACGATGTGGATATGACCAAGGGCAACATCACAAAGCACCTTGTGAATTTTGCGCTGCCGCTGCTGCTGGGCAATTTGTTCCAGCAGCTCTACAACATGGTGGACACATGGGTGGTGGGGAACTACGTCAGCAACGAGGCGTTCTCCGCTGTGGGGACGGTCACGCCCGTCATCAACACGCTCATCGGCTTTTTTCTCGGTCTGTCGAGCGGCGCGGGCGTGGTCATCAGCCAATATTACGGCGCGGGGCGCGAGGAAAAGGTGCGGCAGGCCGTCCATACCTCGCTGCTGCTGACGCTGGCGTTGGGCGTGGTGTTCACGGCGGCGGGCGTGGCCATGACGCCGCTGATGGTGCGCCTGATGCAGACACCGGCGGAGGTCGCGGCGGAGCAGTCGGTCTATCTGACCATCTATTTCGCGGGCGTGATGGGACTGCTGCTCTACAATATGGGGTCGGGCATTCTGCGGGCGGTCGGCGACTCGCGCAGACCATTCTACTTCCTGCTGGTATCCGCCGTGCTGAACACGGTGCTGGATTTGCTGTTCGTGCTGAAATTCGGCATGGGCGTGGAGGGCGTGGCCTACGCGACGATCATCGCACAGGCCGTGTCCGCGGTGCTGACGCTGTGGGTGCTGATGCACGCCGAGGGCGGCATACGGCTGGAATGGAAGGCGCTGCGCTTTACGTGGAGCGTGCTGCGGCAGATCATCGCCGTGGGCATTCCCGCCGCGCTGCAAATGGCCATCACCGCGTTTTCAAACGTCTTCGTGCAGGGCTATATCAACTACTTCGGCGCGGATTGTATGTCCGGCTGGACGGCGTACACGAAGCTCGACCAGCTCGTGATCCTGCCCGTACAGTCCATCGCCATGGCCGACACGACCTTCGTGGGGCAGAACTTGGGCGTCGGGGATATTCCGCGGGCGAAAAAGGGCGTGCGCGTATCGCTGTGGCTCTCGGTTGGCGTGACGGCGGTGCTGCTCGTCCCGGTGCTGCTGTTCGCGCCCGAGCTGACCGCCTTCTTCAACAGCAAGGCCGAGGTCGTGAGCTACGGCACACTGCTGCTGCGGCTGCTGTCGCCGTTCTACTTCTTCTTCTGCATCAATCAGATTTACGCCGGGGCTTTGCGCGGCGCAGGCAACAGCAAAATGCCCATGTGGATCATGCTCGGCTCGTTCGTGGTGTTCCGTCAGATCTACCTGTTCGTGGTGGCCAACTACGTCTCCAACGAGATCATCCCCATCGCGCTGAGCTACCCCGCCGGGTGGTTCGTGTGCAGTGTGGCCACGCTGCTGTACTATCGGCGGTGTCGGTTCGAGAGCTATCGGCTGGTGTGAGGTGCGCGGGATGGACAAATGCGAGAGCTGCGTGTGGTACGTCTATGACGAGGCGTATGACGACTACGTGTGCGATATGGACTTGGACGAGGACGAGCTGGCGCGGTTTTTGGCCGCCGACACCCGGAGCTGCCCCTACTGGCGGCCGGGGGACGAGTATATCACCGCGAGGAAGCAGTAAGAAACACCGTACGCCCTTTGGCATTTTGCCGGAGGGCGTGCTTCATGCCGGAATATATCTTGCGCGCGCGGGGAAAATGTGCTACAATAGCTACCGTCTATGCGGGCGTGGTGGAATTGGTAGACTCGATGGATTTAGGTTCCATTGCCGACAGGCGTGCGGGTTCGAGTCCCGCCGCCCGCACCAAACAAAATTTCCGGCCGGGGTCGGGAATTTTTGATAAAACGAGAGACGGAGGTGGAGAGATGAAGCGCGTTGTGTCCATTCAGGACATCTCCTGCTTGGGTCGCTGCTCGCTGACAGTGGCGCTCCCGGTCATCTCCGCGATGGGCGTGGAGTGCGCCATCGTCCCCACCGCCGTGCTCAGCACACATACCGCCTTCCCCGGCTTTA
Organism: Firmicutes bacterium CAG:341; assembly: GCA_963631875.1. Lineage (GTDB taxonomy): Bacteria > Bacillota > Clostridia > Oscillospirales > Oscillospiraceae > Vescimonas. Next base: position 30,083 of record CAVGSO010000008.1, read on the forward strand.
CCTGTAAGGATCTGACCGACCAGCTTGCGCCGATTGCGCGTCACTGGCGCAGTCAGGGCGTGACGTTTGACGCCGTCTCCACCGGGTACATTGCCTCCGCGCCGCAGGTGCAGCAGGTGCTGGACTTCGCGGCGGCCATCCGCAGCCCGGAGACGCTGCTCGTGGTCGATCCGGCGATGGCCGACCACGGAAAGCTCTACGCCGGGTTTGAGGGCAGCTTTCCCAAGGCGATGGCACGGGTGGTCGCGCAGGCGGACGTGGCACTGCCGAATTTGACGGAGGCGTGTCTCCTGACCGACACGCCCTACCGCGAGGAGGCGGACGAGGCATTTGCCCGAGAGCTCCTGAAGAATGTGGCGGCGCTCGGCGCAAAGCGGGTCGTTTTGACCGGGGTGTCCTTTGAGCCGGAGACGCTGGGTGCGATGGGCTATGACAGCGCGGACGGCACGTTTTTCACCTGCCTCGGGGCGCGGCAGCCCGGCTCGTTCCACGGGACGGGGGATATTTTCTCCGCTGCCGTCGTCGGCGCGCTGGTGCGCGGTATGACGCTGCGGGAGGCCGTCTCGTTGGCGGTGGATTTCACGCTGAAGTGCATTCAAGCCACGGAGCGTGACCCCGCTGCCGGGTGGTACGGCGTGGAGTTTGAGAAGGCACTGCCCGACCTCGTGCGGCGAATGGAGCAGTGGAAAAAGTAAAAACAATGCCTCCGGCGTTGCCGGAGGCATTGTTGAGACTGCCGAAAAATTTGTTTTTTCAAAAAAGGGACGCAAATGCGTCCCTTTTTCTGTATCTCTCTATTTCTTGTACCTTTACTCCGTCTTTGCGGTATACAGTCCTGCCGCGTCATCGAGTGCCACGGAGAAGACCGCCGTCTGCGCGTCCGTACCCGCGCCGGCCTTCTCCATGATGGACTGCATGATGGCCGCCCGCTTGTCGGCGGGTGTTACCAAGAAGATCATCTCACGCTCCTCGGTGATGGCCATACCGAAGAATTTCCCGGCGTTCTCCGCGTCGGTAGCGCGGGCATGGATCACCGTGCCGCCCCGTGCGCCCGCGGCGGACGCCGCCTCCATCACCGTATCGGTATACCCGATGTTGGTAATGGCCACGATCAGTTGATAGCCGCTCTCGTTCATCAGCTCTTCCTCCTCCACAGTCATGTCCGGCTGCGCGTCTGGCTTGCCGGAGATCAGATAATCCAGTGCCGTTCTGCCGCCCACGCTGCTCAAATGCAGGCACACGGCGATACCGCTGCCGGGACGGTCGATGCGCATGGTGTCCACCAGCTCACGCATGAGGACATCCTTCACCTTCGGCGTCACCACGGAGAACATGACGGACTTCTCCGTCGCCTCCAAGCCGAGGGTGCTGAGTACATCGTTGCTGGCCGTGCCGCGCCCGAGTGCGGTGAACACGACGGGCGCGCCGAAGGCGCGGTAGAAATCAAGAAAGTGCGTCGCGCCCATCACGCGGTTCGTGATGGTGATCATCAGATACAATCTGTTTTTCGTATTTTCACTCATATCCGCACCTCCCTCAACACAGCTCGATCAGCTCCTCGACCGCTGCGGGTACAACGGGCGCGCTCGTGCGGCGCACGTGCCGCTGGTAGCTCAGGCCGAGGATCTGTATCGTCACGAGCGGGGTCATGGCGACCATGGCCACCACGCCGAAGGCATCCGTGACGAGGTTGCCGCCCACGGCGTCACACGCGCCCAGTGCAAACGGCAGCAGGAATGTCGCCGTCATCGGGCCGGAGGCCACGCCGCCAGAGTCGAACGCCACCGAGGTGAAGATGTCCGGCACGATGAAGCTCAGCGCAAGGCTCAGCGCATACCCCGGAATGAGCAGCCACATGATGGAAATGCCCGTCAGTACACGCACCATCGCAAGTCCCAGTGAGATGGACACGCCGATGGACAGCGCCGCGTTCATGGCGCTGGCGGGAATCGAGCCGGCGGTGATCTCCTCGACCTGCTTGTTCAGGACGTGGACGGCCGGCTCGGCCTGCACGATGAAGTAGCCGATGACCATAGCGATGGGGATGAGGATCCAGTTATAGGTATGGCTTGCGATGCTGCCGCCGAGGAAGCTGCCCACGGGCATAAAGCCCACGTTCACGCCCATCAGGAACAGCGTCAGGCCGACGTAGACGTACAGAAGGCCGACAACCATCTGCACCAGCTCTCTCTTCTTCAGCCGCCGCGTGATGAGCTGGAAAACCGCCATGAACCCGGCAATAGGCAGCAGTGCCGCCGCCGTCTCTCTCATGTATTCGGGGATCTCGCTGAGGTACAGGTCGAACATCTCTACCGTGTCCTTCGCGTCCGGCATCACCGTCGCCGTGTAGGCGCTGCCGTCCGGGTCGTAGAGAAGTCCCAGCAGCAGTACGGTGATGATCGGTCCGATGGAGCAGAGGGCCACGAGGCCGAAGCTGTCGCCGCCTGCGGATTTGTCGCTTCGCACCGCGCACACGCCGACGCCGAGTGCCATGATGAACGGCACGGTCATCGGGCCTGTCGTCACGCCGCCGGAGTCGAACGCCACCGCCCAAAAGTCGGGCGAGACGAACATCGCCAGCCCGAACACCACAATGTAAAAGCCGATGAGCAGCCAGCGAAGCTGGATGCCCAGCACGATACGCAGCAGTGCAATGACGAGGAACACGCCCACGCCCACGGCCACCGACCAGATGATCGTATTATTCTCGATGGACGGCACCTGATTGGCCAGCACCTGAAGATCCGGCTCGGCCACCGTGATGATCACGCCGATCAAAAAGCCGATCCCGGCGATGATCCAGATCTTTCTTGAGCGCGTGATCTCGCTGCCGACCGCCTGGCCCAAGGGGATCATCGACATCTCCGAGCCGAGCGTGAAAAGTCCCATGCCCACGATGAGCATCACGCCGCCCAGCAAAAACGCCACCATGGCGTTGTTCGGAACGGGTGCAATCGTAAAGCACAGTGCCAGCACGATCAAAATCACCGGCAGCACCGAGGTCAGCGACTCATGCATCGGCTTTTTGAAGATGGTGAAGAAGCTCTCCGCCTTCTGCCGTTTCTTGCGCAGCCTCGTCCGTTCGTCCTGCATACTTCTCTGCGTCAATGTAACCTTCCTTTCTATCTCTTTACCTTTCACCAAAAGCGGCGCGTCTGTCCTCTCCGGGCAGACACGCCTTCGTGTCCTATACGCTTTCGATTATAGCATAGTTTTTCCCCCCACACAACCCCGGGAACGTTAACAATATGTAAAAAATGCCCTATTTCCCTTCTCTTTTTTCCACCAATACGACCGCGTGCGCCGCGATCCCCTCGCCGCTCCCGGTGAAGCCGAGACGCTCCTCCGTCGTCGCCTTCACGGAGACGCAGGCAGCGTCGAGCGCCATCGCCGCGGCTAGCTTCGCGCGCATTTCGTCTATATACGGGGTGAGCTTCGGCGCTTGCGCGATCACCGTCGCGTCCACGTTCACCGTCTCCCATTCCCGCTCGTGCAAAAGCGTTGTCACGCGGCGCAGCAGCTCGATACTGTCCGCGCCCTCGAAGCGCGGGTCGCTGTCGGGGAAAAGCTTCCCGATGTCGCCTAAGGCTGCCGCGCCCAGCAGCGCGTCCATTACGGCGTGGGTCAGGACGTCCGCGTCCGAATGTCCCAGCAGTCCCCGCTCATACGGTACGTCCACGCCGCCCAAGATGAGCCTCCGCCCCGATGTGAGGCGGTGTACGTCGTACCCGTGGCCTACGCGCAAATTCGTCATGCCTCGCGCTCCCTCTCCCGCAGCAGTGCCTCCGCCAGCGTCAGATCCTCCTGCGTGGTGATTTTAATATTCTCCCGCCATCCGGCGGTGAGATAGACCTGCTTGCCCAGCCGCTCCACGGCGGAGCAGTCGTCCGTGATCTCCGCGCCGCTGCGAATGGCCGCCTGCAGCGCCGCCTTTAGAATATCGGCTTGAAAGACCTGCGGTGTCTGCACGGCGAAGAGCGTTTTCCTGTCCGGCGTAGACTGCACCACGCCCTGCGTATCCGCGATTTTCACCGTGTCCGTCACGGGCAGCGCGGGCGCGGCGGCATACGTCCGCCGCCCCAGCCGTATCAGCTCGTCGATCTGCTCCGGGCGGATGAGCGGCCTCGCGCCGTCATGCACCGCGAACAGCTCCGTTCGCTCGCTCGCCGCGAGTGCCGCCAGCAGCACGGACGCGGCGCGGCTCTCGCCGCCCTCCACCACGCGCACGGGCTTTTTCAGTCCGGCTCGGCCGCAGAGCGCGGCGATCTCCTCCAAGCGGTCGGGACGCACCGCGACCACGATCTCATCGACCATGCCTGCACCGTCCAGTGCCGTCAGCGTCCTCGTCAGCACAGGCACGCCGCACAGCAGTGCCGTCAGCTTGTCCGTCCCCTCCATGCGTGTTGAGCTGCCCGCCGCCGCTACCAAGGCCGCGCAGTACGGGCGGCCGCGCCGCGCGAGCTTCTCCTTCACGCCCTTATACCACGTTCCCATCGAACCTCTCCCCCATCATCACCGCGTCGATCCATTGCTCCGCCGCGCCGTAGGCCATCTCCTGCACGAGCGCGATCTCCGAGAGCAGGATCTGCTTCGCGCTGCGCAGCATTCTGCGCTCCCCCGTGGAGAGGCCGCGCCGTGCGTCGCGGTGCATGAGGCACTTCACCACACGCGCCACCTCTTTCAAATCGCCGCTTTTCAGCTTCTCCAAGTTCTCGCGATAGCGGCGGTTCCAGTTCTTGTCCTCCTCCACCGCCAGCGTCGGGATGCCCGCCACCAGTGATCGTACGCGCTCCGCCGTCTCCGGGGCGCGAATGCCGATGGCGCGGCAGTTGTCCGCCGGGAGCTTCAGCGTCAGCCCGCCCACACGCGAGCGGAAAACATAATAGGTGCGCTTCGTCCCCGCCAACAGCTCGTCCGTCACACCCTCGATTACGCCCGCCCCGTACATGGGGTGGACGACCGCCTCACCGATACGGTACATCCGCGCACCTCCGTTCCTTTTTCTCATTTCTTACGCTTATTATACTCCGGAGGCGGGCTTTTGACAAGAATTTTGTGCAAATTGTGCCCCTCTCACTTCCATTTGGTCGAAGAAACAGTAAAAAGGTGCGTATCTTCGTGTTGACAATGGCAAAGTTTGTGGTAAAATACGTCTATATAAGAAATCGGCAATGAGAAAGATGAGCTGTCGTTTGCCGCCCAAAGCGAGGCAGGGAGGGTGTGAGCCTGTCGGGAGAGGTACGGCAGCAGCCCCTTTTGAGTCGGCCGCGGCGAGCGGCACGGGATGCTCCCGTTACAGGGCAGCTAAGAGGACGGCTGTGCCGTCAATTAGGGTGGTACCGTGAAGCTGCGCTTCGCCCCTATGCCGGGGCGGGGCGTTTTTGTTTTCCGGCATAACTCCGTTAAAGGTAAAAATTGTGATATAAAGGAGACGAACGACTATGAGCCATCCCTACCACGGACTGAACGAGCTGCGGGAGCTGTTTTTGAGCTTCTTCGAGACGAAGGGACACCTGCGTCTGCCGAGCTTTTCCCTCGTGCCGCAGAACGACAAGTCCATCCTGCTCATCAACGCGGGCATGACGCCCATGAAGCCCTGGTTCAAGGGCGAGGAGGAGCCGCCGTGCAAGCGCGTCTGCACCTGTCAGAAGTGCATCCGCACGGGCGACATCGAGAACGTGGGCAAGACCGCCCGCCACGGCACGTATTTTGAGATGCTGGGCAACTTCTCCTTCGGCGACTACTTCAAGCACGAGGCCATTCACTGGAGCTGGGAGTTTTTGACAAGCCCCGAATGGGTGGGCTTGGAGGCCGACCGCCTCTACCCCTCCGTCTACGAGAGCGACGACGAGGCGTGGAACATTTGGCATGACGAGATCGGCATCCCCGCCGAGAAGATCTTCCGCTTCGGCAAGGAGGACAACTTCTGGGAGCATGGCGCAGGTCCGTGCGGCCCCTGCTCGGAGATCTACTACGACCGTGGCCCGGAGTATGGCTGCGGCAAGCCCGGCTGCACCGTCGGCTGCGACTGCGACCGCTACATCGAGATTTGGAACAACGTCTTCACCCAGTTCGATAACGACGGCCACAACAACTATACCGAGCTCAAGCAGAAGAACATCGACACCGGCATGGGCTTGGAGCGTCTGGCCTGCGTGTGTCAGAACGTGGACAGCCTCTTCGACGTGGACACGGTGATGAACATCACCCACAAGGTCAGTGGCCTGACGAACGCCCACTACGGCGAGAGCTACCAGCGCGATGTGAGCCTGCGCGTCATCACCGACCATATCCGCTCGGCCACGTTCATGACCTGCGACGGCATTCTGCCGAGCAACGAGGGGCGCGGCTACGTCCTGCGCCGTCTGCTGCGCCGCGCCGCGCGGCACGGCAAGCTGCTGGGCGTGAACGAGCCGTTCCTCTATCAAGTGGTAGACACCGTGGTGCATGAGAACGAGGGGCAGTACCCCGACCTGCGCGAAAAGCAGAGCTATATCACCAAGGTCATCCGCACCGAGGAGGAAAACTTCGCCCGCACCATCGACGGCGGCATCCGCATTTACACCGAAATGCTCGCCGGGCATAAGGCACGCGGCGAGACGGTGTTCTCCGGCGCGGACGCCTTCAAGCTGTATGACACGTTCGGCTTCCCCATCGACCTGACGGCGGAAATGGCCGCCGAGGCGGGGATGACCGTGGACGAAGCCGCCTTCAAGCAGCTCATGACCGAGCAGAAGGAGCGCGCCCGCGAGGCGCGTAAGGCGCTGGGCGACCTCGGCTGGGCCGGTGTGGAATTCGGCAAGGATATGCCCGCCACGGAATTTATGGGCTACGACCACGACACGGTGGAGGGCGCGACGGTGCTGGCCATCGTGGCCGAGGGCGAGCAGGTGGAGGAGATCGTCTCCGGCATGGAGGCCATGGTCGTCCTCGACAAGACGCCGTTCTACGCCGAGATGGGCGGTCAGGTGGCCGACCACGGCGTGCTGAGTGCCGATGGCGTGGTCTTCACCGTCCACGATGTGCAGAAGAACAAGGGCGGCAAGTTCATGCACTGCGGCAAGCTGGTGCAGGGCGGCCTCTCCGTGGGCAGCACGCTCACCGCCGCCATCGACACGGAGCGCCGCGCCGCCATCCGCCGCGCCCACTCCGCCACGCACCTGCTCGATGCCGCGTTGACAAAGGTGCTGGGCGACCACGTCCACCAGGCGGGTTCGCTCGTCGAGCCGGATCGTCTGCGCTTTGACTTTACACACTTTGAGGCCATCACCCCCGAGCAGCTCGACCGGGTGGAGGACATGGTGAACGACGCGATTTTGAGCGGTCTCCCTGTTACCACCGAGGAGCTGCCCTTGGCCGAGGCCAAGGCGCGCGGCGCGGTGGCGACGTTCGGCGAGAAGTACGGCCAGACCGTCCGCGTCGTCACGATGGGCGGCTTCTCCATGGAGCTGTGCGGCGGTACGCATTTGGACAACACCGCCAAGGCAGGTCCCTTCCGCATCAAGAGCGAGAGCAGCGTTGCCTCCGGCGTGCGCCGTATCGAGGCCACCACGGGCAAGGCCACCCTCGCGGAGATGCGCCGCAGCCGCGGGATGCTCGTCCGCGCCGCGCAGTTCTTCAAGTCCGCGCCGGAGACGCTGGTGGAGCGGCTGGAGCAGCAGGCCGGAGAGGTGAAAATGCTGCGTCAGGCAGTCGAGAAGTTCAAGAGCGAGGCGTCGATGGGCGAGGCCAAGCAGATTCTCGCCTCCGCCAAGACGGTGGACGGCCTGCACGTCATCACCGGGACGCGGCAGGGTGTGGACGCCGCCGCGCTGCGCGTGATGGGCGACTTCCTGCGCGATAAGGATCCCCACGTGGTCGGCGTGCTGGCCAGCGTGCAGGGCGAGAAGGTCACGTTCCTCGCCGTGTGCGGCAAGGAGGCCGTGGCGCGCGGCGTCAAGGCCGGAGATCTCGTCAAGGCCGTCTCCGCCATCTGCGGCGGCAAGGGCGGCGGCAAGCCGGACAGCGCGATGGGCGGCGGCTCCGACCCGCTGAAGGTGGACAACGCGCTGGCCGCCGTGGACGATTTTGTGGCGGAAAAGCTGGGCTGAAACACGCCCTGTGAAGATATTCGGAAAGGAGCGAACCCTATGAAGAACGATTGCCTGTTCTGCGCCATCATCGACGGCGAGATCCCCAGCAGCAAGCTCTACGAGGACGAGCAGTGCTACGCCTTCTACGACATTGAGCCGCAGGCACCAACCCATTTCTTGGTCGTGCCGAAGGAACACATCTGCTGCGCCAACGCCATCACGGCGGACAACAGCGGCGTGGTCGCGCACTGCTTCGAGGTCATCGTGAAGCTGTGCAAGGAGCTGGGCGTGGAGAGCTACCGCATCGTCAACAACTGCGGCGATCAGGCGGGGCAGACCGTCAAGCACCTGCACTTCCACGTGCTGGCAGGCCGCGACATGACGTGGCCTCCGGGCTAAGTGCGCAACGTAGGCTGGCGGGCGTTACGCCCGTCAGCCTAATCTTACACGGGAGGTACGATCACGATGGTTTTATGCTTTTCCGGAACCGGAAACAGCCGCTATATCGCGGGCTGGATCGCGGAGGCACTGCACTGCGAGGTCACAGACCTGAACGCGAAAATCAAGTCCTCGGATCATTCGCCGCTCGAGACGGGGTCGGATGTCGTCCTCGTGACGCCGACGTATGCGTGGCGTATCCCGCGCATCGTCTCGGACTGGCTCTCTGAAACGGAGCTGCGCGGCGCGCAGCGCATTTGGTTCGTGATGAACTGCGGCGGCGAGATCGGGAACGCCGCGAAATACAACCGCCGCCTCGCCGCGCGAAAGCACCTGCGCTGCATGGGGACGGCGCAGATCGTCATGCCGGAGAACTATATCGCCATGTTCGGTGCGCCGGAGGCGGAGGCGGCCAAGGAGATCGTGTGCAAGGCCGAGCCCGCCATAACGGACGCGGCCGCCCGCATTCAGGCGGGGCAGCCGTTTGCCAAGCCGCGAAGCAACCTCTACGACCGATTCATGAGCGGCGCGGTCAATCCGATTTTCTACAAGTTCTTTGTGAAGACCGCCGCGTTCCGCGCGGACGAGCGCTGCATCGGCTGCGGGCAGTGCGTCAAAAACTGCCCAATGAACAATATTTCGCTCAAGGATGGGAAGCCCGTCTGGGGCGCGCACTGCACGCACTGCATGGCGTGTATCTGCTACTGTCCCACAGAGGCGATCGAGTACGGGAAAAAGAGCGTCGGCCAGCCGCGCTATCACTTCGAGAATTTGCACATCTGAGGTTATTTTTCGTCAGAAACGCCCGCCTATGGAGCATAGACGGGCGTTTTTATTCACGTATTTTCAGTCCATATGCGCTCGTTCGTCGCCGAGGTAGAAGACCGCCACCGTGCCGGAGCCGGCGTGTGAACCGATGATCGTCCCGATGTCGCACAGGCGTATCTTGCCGCGCAGCTTCGGGAAACGCGCCTCCACAGCCTCAATGGTCATCTTCGCATCCTCCGGGCAGTCGGAGTGGCAGACGAAGCACTTGCCGTCATAGTCCCTGCCGCCCTGCGCGTGCTGCTCCATGGCCTCCACCGTCGCCTCGATGGCCTTCTTCTTGCCGCGCACCTTGCTGTACGCCTTGATCGAGCCGGTGTCATCCAACCGCATGAGCGGGCAGATATTCAGCACCGTGGCCACGGTGGCTGCCGCGCCGGAGACGCGCCCCGTGCGGTGGAACTGCGTCATATCGCTTGAGAAGAACTGGTGATGGACGCGGTTGCGGTTGTCCAGCACCCACTGCGCCACCTCGTCCAAGGACTTGCCCTCGTCGCGCAGATCGGCGGCATAGTCCACGAGCAGACCGTAGCCGGAGGAGGAGCAGAGCGAGTCGATGACCGTCAGCTTGCGCTCGGGGTATTTTTTGCGCAGCTCCTCGGCGGCGAGAAAGGCATTGTGGACAGATCCGGACTGGCCGGAGGTGAAGGCGATATGCAGCACGTCGCCCTTTTGCAGCAGTTTTTCGAAGAAGTCCGTGTAGGCCGCCACGTTGATCTGGCTCGTCTGCGGCAGCTTCCCCTGACGGAGAAAGCCGTAAAACCGAGGCAGTGCCTCCGCATCGCGCCCCATGTCGTCATCGTACTCCGTGCCGTCCACCACGTAGGTGTAGAACAGCACGGGGATGTTGCGGCCGGCCATATACGAATAGGGCAGATCCACGGTGGAGCAGCAGCTCAGAATAAATTGATTTTCCATACTTCCCTCCATATTCCATATGATATGGTGCATGATAAACGAACGTAACACATTGAGAATTATTATAAACCATCGGTGTTTTTTGTCAATATGCGCTTTTGACGGATTGCAAAATCCCGCGCGGTGGGCTATAATAGCCGCAGCTTAGATGGAGAGGAAATCCCTTATGATACTGATACTGAAAAAAGAAACGCCGGAGGCCGCAATCCGCCAGCTTCTGGCGCAGCTCGCCGCGCAGAACGTCAAGGGCGGCTGTGTGGCCGGAGAGGACGGCATCCTCCTGCCGCTGGTCGGCGAGACGTGGCGGCTTGACACGGCGGTGCTGTCGGCACTGCCCTACGTCAAGGAGGCGCACCGCCTGACCCCGGCCTACCGCCTCGCCTCGCGCACCGCGCACCCGGAAAACACCGTGGTGCAGGTGGGGCAGGTGCGTGTCGGCGAGGGGCTTTGCCTCATCGCAGGGCCGTGCGCCGTGGAGAGCGCACCGCAGATCGCCGCCGTGGCGCAGTCGGTGAAATCGAGCGGCGCCATGCTCCTGCGCGGCGGCGTGTTCAAGCCGCGCACCTCGCCGTACAGCTTTCAGGGGCTCGGCGAGGCGGGCGTTTCGCTGCTGGTGCAGGCCGGGCGTGAGGCGGGACTGCCCACGGTGACGGAGATCACCGACGCGGGGCAGCTCGACCTTTTGCGGGACGTGGACGTGCTGCAGGTCGGAGCGCGGAATATGCAGAACTATGCGCTGCTGCGGGCGCTTGGTTCGTGCGGAAAGCCCGTGCTGCTCAAGCGCGGCCTGTCCGCCACGCTGGAGGAATTTCTGCTGGCGGCGGAGTACCTGCTCTCCGGCGGCAACAAGCAGGTCATCCTGTGTGAGCGCGGCATCCGCACCGGGCTGTCCGGCGGCAGGGCGACACTGGACGTGACGGCCATCCCCGCGCTGAAGCATCTGACGCACCTGCCCGTGCTGGTCGATCCCAGCCACGCGGCGGGACGCGCCGACCTCGTCGAGCCGCTGGCATTGGCGGCAGTGGCCGCCGGAGCGGACGGGCTGATGGTGGAGGTGCATGACCGCCCCGCCTGCGCGCTCTCCGACGGTGCGCAAGCGCTGACCTGCGCGCAGTTCGCCCACTTGGCGGAAAAAGCCCGCACCCTGCACGCGGCGGTTTTGAAGTAAAATCGAATCGTCTTCGGAAAAAGCGGCCGCTTGCGGCCGCCTTTCGTTTTTCCTTTTTCATGGCAGGTGCATAGAATGGGGTGCGGAGAGTCCGCAAATCTACGTGGGAGGTCATTCTATGGCAGTTTTTACAAATCAGGCGCGGCTGACGTACAGCGGCGGCACGGCCGAGTCGAATGTCACCGTGGGCGAGCTGGTCGGGGTGCTGACGGCCTCTAAGACGGCGGTCGTACCCACCTATACGCGCGGCGGCGCGGTGACGTATCTCATCACGCTGACCAACAGCGGCACGACGGCGTTGACCGGGCTGACCGTCACCGACGATCTGGGCGGCTACACCTTCAACGAGACTACGGTCTACCCGCTGCGCTACACGGCGGGTTCGGTGCGCTACTACCAAAACGGCACGCTGCAGGCCGCGCCCGGCGTGACCGCCGGGCCGCCGCTGGTCATCACGGGCATCACCGTCCCGGCGAGCGGCAGCGCGACCATCGCCTATGAGACCGTCAGCACCGAGTATGCGCCCCTGACGGCGGAGGGCAGCGTGGTGAACACGGTCAGCGTCACCGGGGCGGGGCTTGTCAACGCGGTGTCGGCGACGGAGACGGTCACACCGCTGACGGCGGCGCAGCTCACGATCAGGAAATCGCTCTCCCCGGCCACGGTGACGGAGAACGGCACGCTGACGTACACCTTCACCGTGCAGAACAGCGGCAGCGTCGCGGCAGACGCGGCGGCGAACGTGGTCATCAGCGATACCTTTGACCCGCTGCTGCGCGACCTGACGGTGACGCTGAACGGCGCGGCGCTCGCCTCGCCCGCGCAGTACACCTACGACGACGCCACGGGCGTGTTCTCCACGGTGGCCGGGGCGGTCACCGTCCCTGCGGCGACCATCACGCAGAACACCGACACCGGGGCGTACACAGTCAGCCCCGGCACGGCAACGCTCACCGTCACGGGAACGGTGTGAGAACACGGGGAGGGGTACGCCCCTCCCCTGCTGTTTTTTTATGCCGCGCCCCTGATGAACTCCCGTAGGGGCGGCGTCCTCGACGCCCCGGCGCGTTTTTTATGCCATTTTTACACAATTTGCTCTTGCTTTTTATGAAAGTCGATGTTAGAATGAAACTGCGACGTAAGTAAATATCTCATCCCACGTAAGCGTGCGTTTTTGCCATTTGGTAAAAATGCAGGCTCAGTTTAGCACACTTGCGTGGGATACTAAACTTGCGTCGCAGCATGAGGCTTGCGTTTTTCGGTGCGCAGCTTCGTGCTGCGCACTTTTTTGTTTTGTACCCCACCGCAGGGAGCTGCGGAAAAAATAAAAAAATCAAAGGAGAAAATGCAATGAAAAAACTATTGGCAACCATCATGGCGTTGGTCATGGCGTTATCGCTATTGCCGACAGCATGGGCGACAGAAGCAGAACCCAGCCGCTCCGCCATTCTGCTGGGGACAGATGGGCTGCAGAGCGGCGGCGTGGATAAGGTATCTTTTGGTGCACTTTACTACTTTGGAAGCTTGCTGAATGGGTACAGCAATTCTTGGGCTGTGTTAGATGCTGAACACACAAACAGCGGCGCGAACGGAATGTTCTTGCTGTGTGATTATATCGTCGATACGGTTACAATGGTTGAGACCGAAAAAACATATGGGAACACAGGAGAAAAAATTAATAATTATGCCTCTTGGCAGACGGCCTTTTATGAAAATACTTGGAATGCAGGTGAAAAAACGGCTGTATTGGCCACAACCACCACGGATACGGAGTATTACAAAACGGGTAGTTTGACCTTTGCTCCCGCCCCGCTGAACAACGAGTATGTCTTCTTCCTTTCTGCTAAAGAAGTTGGAAATGAAACTTACGGTTTCAAAAGCAACGACTTGTTAGACAACGAAACAACATACTGGCTGCGCTCGGACATATATCAGGTTGGCTCCGATGTTAGAGAAAATTGCGTCGGTGTGATCAAGATTGATCCGGAAACTGAAAAGAGTAATGGAATCCATTATACCGAAAAAGAACAGGTATTTTGCGCTCGTCCTGCCTTCAACCTCGACAGCAGCAAGGTGCTTCTGACCACCGCGACTGAGGGCGGCAAGACCGCTTCTGAGACACTCGGCACGCTGACGGCTGTCGGCACTGCCACCGGGAACGAGTGGAAGCTGACGCTTTTGGACAGCAGCCGTAATGATTTCGCCGTGGCCGAAACCGCGCTCACCACAACGGTCGGAAGTGCCGCCGTTACGCTGAACTACTCCGGCGCGAAGACCGGGAACAACGAGTACGTCTCCGTTCTGCTGCTGGACAGCACCGGTGCGGTGAAATATTACGGCCACATTGCTACGAACAGTGAAAGCGGCGAGGCGACCGTGACCCTCCCCGCCGATTTGGCGGCCGGCAGCTACACCCTCAAGGTGTTCAGCGAGCAGTGCAACGACAGCGTGGCGACGGATTACGCCAGTGAGTTTGCCAGCGTGACGCTGACGGTGAACGCCAAGACGGACAGCAAGACCACAACCGAGAGCAAAAGCAAAACCGAAACCAAGGATGGTGCCACAATAAAGACCGACACGACAGTCACTAAGGGTGATAAAGAGACCAAGACGGTCGAGACCGTGACAACCACCAAAGACAACAAGACGACCGTCGTCGAGACGAAGACCGTTGCGACCACTACTGCGACGACCGAAGTAAAAACCGACAGCTCTGATACCACCAAGGCCGAAGTCGCTGTTAAGGTCGAAACCAATCCTGCCGCTACCGCAACCGTGACGCTGGACGCTACGGTTGCCAATGAAGCTGTCGCTGAGACTGTGACCAAGGTCGAGGTCAAGATCCCCACGACCGACGCCGCCAAGCTGGAAAGTGCCAAGAGCGTTGAGGTTGTAACCAACGTCGGCACGCTGACCATCGACAAGAACGCTCTCAAGACGCTGACCGAAACAGCGGGCAACCTCGTGCTGACCGTCTCGAAGTCCGCGACGAGCACGACCGAGACGAAGTTTGACCTGACCGCCAAGGTCGGCACGGATGATGTCTTCAAGAACAGCGCGGGCAAGATCACCATCACCGTCCCGATGGCAGCACCCGGCTTCCGTCAGCAGCTCGTCTGCTACTACGTGAACGGCAACACCCGCACCCGCATGGGCGGTGCCGGCTACAAGGACGGCAGCTTCAGCTGGGACACCAACCACTTCTCCGAGTTCGTCGTCGTGACCGAGACCGTC